>NZ_CBAICG010000070.1:0-9682 GCF_964715405.1 Solirhodobacter sp.
GCGCCGCGCCGGACACCACGCCGCCGCGCGAGACGTCGATCAGAACCGCCCCCGGCTTCATCGCGGCGAAGGCGGTGGCGCCGATCAGCCCCCGCGTCGCCTCGGTCAGCGGCACGCAGCAGACGACGTAATCGGCGCGCGCCAGCAGGGCGGGCAAGTCCTCGACCGAGTGCACCTCGTCCACCAACGGTGTGGGGCGCGTGCGGGCGCGGCAGCCCAGCACCGTCAGCCCCAACGCCTTGCTCAGCCGCGCCACCGCCGTTCCGGTCTTGCCAAGGCCGACGATCAGCACGCATCGCCCCGCCACGGGTTCCACGCCAAGGTCCAGCCATTCCCGGCGCCGCTGGGCGCGCGCGAAGATGTGGCGGTTCTGCGAGAAGTGCAGCATCGCACCCAGCACGTATTCCGCCATCATGTCGGCGGCGACTCCGGCCGAATTTGTGACGGTCAGCCGGGCGGTATCCCAGGGCCGCAGGTGGTCGGTGCCCGACCCGCCCACCGCGATCCAGCGCAGGTGCGGCGCGGCCATCAGGGCTTCCCGTGGATAGGGCCCGGGAAAGCGCATGGAATAGACGACCTCGGCCCCGCTTTCGACCAGTGCCTGCGCCATGCCGTGGTGCGTCTGGCACAGATGCACCGTCAGGTCGGGATGCGTCTCGGCAAGCACTCGAAGCGCGGCCTGCCCGTTGTCGGTGTGCAGAAGAACCATCGGGTGCGCGCTCATCGCGGTTGCTCCGTTTCTGCGATGCGCGCTGCCAGCGCCTCGCCCTGCGCCAATGTCGCGTCAAGGTGCGGGGCCCGCAGGTTCAGCCACCGCCGATCACCGGAGCGCACCGCGAGCACCGCCTTGACCCCTGTGATCAACCCGGCCTCCTGCGCCGCCTTGCGCACCGCTTTCATCGAAGCCTCCGCAGCCGTCACGTCGCGCCCCGCCCGCGCGCCGTCATGGACCGCCCGGATCGCCGCCGCGTTCAGGTTGACGGTGGCCGAGATGCAGCCCCCGCCGCCCAGTGCGAGACCCGCCGTCAGGAAACTTTCCGACCCCGGAAAGACCGAGATGCCCGGCGCCGCCGCGATCACCGCTTGCGTGTTCGTCCAGTCCCCTGAACTGTCCTTGTAAGCCACGACCGTTTCGGGGAACGCCTCGTTCATCCGCCGGGCAAGGTCGGGCGAGACCGGCACCCCGCTGTTCTGCGGGATGTTGTAGAGGATGACGCGCAGCCGCGGGTCGGCGATCCGCTCGATCAGTTCCCGGTAGTAGCGCGCCTGCCCATCGTCCCCGACCGCACGGTAGAAGAACGAGGGTAGCACCATCACAGCAGCGCAGCCTAGGCCCACGGCGTGGACCGACAGGTCCACTGTCTCCGGCAAGGCGGTCAGGCCGGTGCCCGGCATCAGCCGGTTCGCTGGAATCCCGTCCTCCAGAAGCCATTCCAGCGCCGCCCTCCGCTCGGCCATGCTCACCGACAGCGCCTCGCCCGTGGTTCCGAAGGGCGAAAGGTAATGCGCCCCTTCCGCCAGCATATGCCGGGCATGGGAAACATAGAGGTCGCGGGCGAGGCTGCCGTCATCATTGAATGGGGTCGCGATCGGGCAGACGATACCCTCGAGTCTGGTCATGGTTCATGCTCCATCCGACAGAGGTCATCGGCCACAGTAGCGATCAGGCCAATCACATGCGCTGTCAGGGTGATGTCGAAGAGGATGTCGAAGCAGGCCCCGCTTCGGAAGAGCACAACCTCCACCCCGCCGAACCGTGTCTGCGCGATCCGCTCGTCCCCGAAGGCCGCAGGCCGCAAGTCAAGCGCGCAGAGCCGGGCCATTGCCTCGCCCGTTGCGGGGCCGGACAGGCGGACCCAGGCCCAGCCCTCCTCCCGCCACGAGGGCCAGCCACGAGGGCCCGCCTCGGCTTCCCAGTCCGCGTTGGTCTGCGCCAGCGCCCCCGCCGCGCCTTCGGCGAGCAGCAGCAGATCCTCCCGCCCAAGCCGCAGGATCCGCATCCCGCGCCACTCCGCGATCCCGTTCACGCCGGGAAGCCCCGCACCCTGCGCGGCCAGCCAGCCCGCGCTGCCCGCGCCCTTCAGGCCGAAGCGCGGCACGGCCGTCAGGTCGGCAACGGCCAGCGGTCCGGTCGGAAGCGCCAGCCCCTCGGCAGCGCCGCCCGGATCGCGGGGATAGACCTTGCGCGCCTCCATCACATCTCCTGCCGCTTGCCGTCGGGGTCGAAGAACGCGTGCCCCGCCACCGTGGCGGTGATCAGCGCGCCGCTTCGACATCTTACCGTCACTGCCGCCCCCTCGGTCGCATCCCCGGGGTGCACGTAGGCCAGCGCAATGGCATGGCCCAGCGTCGGCGACCGGGCAAACGAGGTGACGTGGCCGACCGGCTGCCCCTGTCGCAGGACAAGGCAGCCTTCCCCCGGCAACTCGCCGGAACCCTGCGGAAACATCAGACCTACCAGCCGCCGGGCAAGACCCAGCCGCCGCCGCATCTCAAGCGATCGCTTGCCGACGAAGAACGGCTTGGCCTTCGACACCGCCCAGCCCATGCCAAGTTCGTCGGGCGTCGTCAGGGCATCGGTGTCCTGACTGATGATGATGTGCCCCTTCTCCAGCCGCAGGATGCGCGAGGCTTCAAGGCCATAAGGCCGCAGCCCCAGCGGCGCGCCCGCCTGCATCAACGCGTCCCACAGCGGTATCGCCCGGCTGGCCCGGCAGTGCAGTTCCACACTCACCTCGCCGGTGAAACCGATCCGCATCGCCCTGACCGGGACGCCCGCCACCTTGCCTTCGCGGCCGTGCAGATGCGGGAACGCCTTGGGCGAAAGGTCGATGTCGGTCCCCGTGGCCTCCAGCACCGCCCGCGCCGCAGGGCCGGTAACGTTGATCGCGGCAAAGGCCGAGGTCATGTTCAGCACGTCGACCTTCATCCGCCACTGCGCGTTCCAGAACAGCATGTCGGCATAGACGCTGCCGACGGCGCCGGTGGTGGCGGTGACGTAGTAGCGATCTTCCGCCATCCGCCAGGCCACGCCGTCGTCGATGACGGTGCCCATCTCGTTCAGCATCAGGCAATACCGCACCCGGCCGACCGGCTGGCTGGCATGGGCCATCGTGTAAAGCCGGTCGAGGAAGGCGCCCGCGTCCGGCCCCCGCACCTCCAGCTTGCCAAGGGTCGAGACGTCCAGCATCCCCGCGGCGTTTCGCACGGCCGCCACCTCCTCCGCCGCAGCCCGATCGGCATCGGCCCCGTACTGGAAGGGTCGCCACCATGCCCCTGCTGGCCGCATCCGGGCGCCGAGGGCTATGTGACGGGCATGCAGCGCCGTGCGCCGCTCCTGTAGTGCGTGGTGCCCGGCCAGAAGGCCCAGCGGCTCGGGCCCCACGGGCGGGCGCGCTGTCGTCACGCCGATCTCGCCCACTGTCCGGCCGGTCGCGGCGGCAAGGATGCGCGCGCCGGCAAGGGCCGAGTGACGGCCCTGGCTCGGTCCCATCCCGAGGGTGGAGAACCGCTTGAGCAGCTCCAGTTCGCGATACCCTTCCTGCACGGAATGGATCAGATCCTTCACCTGCAGATCCTCGTCGAAATCGACGAAGTCGCGCCCTTGCGGATGCGCCTTGATCGGCAGGGCGAAGGCCGCCAGCTCCGCATCGGGATCTTCGACCGGTATGGCCGGCTCGCCGGGCAGGCCAAGCCGCGCCAGGGCTAACGACGCCGCCCGCGCACCATCCGCCATCGCGGCGCCCGCCGTGGCGCAGCCGTTCGCCGCCCCGGCAAGACCCAAGGGCCCCTCCGGCAGCGTCAGGCTGAAGCGGGCGGTGGTCTCGTCATAGCCGAGCTTCGCGCCCGCTTGACAGGGCAATTGCCATGCCGGAGCGTCGGCCACCGACACGGCGAGAAGGTCGCAGCCGATCCAGCGCCCGGCGACCTGCACCGCCTCCAGATGGCGCTGGCCGCGCGCTTCGGTCACGGTTCCGGCGATCACCTCCACGCCCCGCTGCCGCAGCGCCTCTCCCATCCCGCCGCCGCTGCCGCCCGGGCGCGGGTCGGCCAGCGCGGCAAGCTCCACCCCGGCGTCGAGCAGGTCGAGCGCCACGCGATATCCCTCTGTCGTCGCGGCCAGCACCACCGCGCACTGTCCGGGGCGTACGCCGTAGTGGCGCATCAGCCGCTGCACCGCGCTGCCCAGCAAGATGCCCGGCAAGTCGTTGTTGCGAAACACGGCGGGTTGAGGGATCGTGCCCGGCGCAAGGATCACCTCGCGCGCCCGGGTGCGGTAAAGGTGCCCGCCCCGGATCAGCGGAAGCCAGTTGTCCTCGAACCAGCCGTTGCAGGTGGTGCCGGTCAGGATGCGCAGCCCGGCAAGCCCCTGCGCCTCCGCCATCAGCGGCGCCAGCGCAGCGCCGTCGGTCCGCCGCCAGGTCTCGGCACCGCCAAGCGCCGCGTTTTCGTCGCACAGGATCACATCGGCCCCGGCCTTCGCGGCCGTCACCGCCGCCGAAAGTCCCGCCAGCCCGCCACCGACCACCAGCACGTCGCAATGAAGATGCGCGCCGGTGAAGTGCCCCGCCGCCGCCCCCGGTTCCACCCGTCCAAGCCCGGCGCGGCGGCGGATCAGCGGCTCCCACAGCCGCAGGAAGGCTTGCTTTCCGGGGCCCATGAAGCTGCGGTAGTAAAAGCCCACCGGCAGAAAGCGACCCAACCGGTCCATCACCGCGCCCCGGTCGCGCGCCAGCGAGCCGGTCACGTTCTGCGCCGACACTTCCAGCCCCTCGCGGATCGGCACGCGCTCTGCCGCCATGTTGGGCTGGCCGGGAAGCTGCACCAGCGTGTTGGCCTCGGCCCCCGCCATCGACAGGATGCCGCGCGGGCGGTGATACTTGAACGACCGTGACAGCATCCACTGGCCATCTGCGGCCAGCGCGCTGGCCACACTGTCGCCCGCGAAGCCCGCCACCTCGCGCCCCTCGAAGTGGAAGCGCACCGGCTGGTTGCGGTCGATCCGGGTGCCCCAGGGGGCGGGAAGGCGGCTCATCGCCCCTCCTCCCGTTCCGACGGGTCAAAGGTGCGCAGGATCACATTCGTCACGATGTGCCGCTCGGCGAGGAAGAAGTAGTTGGACGGCACATGCCGCCACCATTCCAGCACCACGCCCGGTCGGTTCTCGGCATGGAACAGGTGATGCGCCCAGTCCGCATCGCTGGCCGTGTCGGGGTCGGGCGTGGGCCGCACCGGCCCGAAAGACTGGAACTCTTCGATGTTGCGCGGGCCGTTCATCGGACAAGTGAGGATTTTCATGTGCCCCTCAATGGCTCGCCGCCGTTGCGCCCATTTCGTTCAGCAGCCGGAAGGCGCCGAACCGGGTCAGCGCGAAGGGCTGAAGAAGGTCGGGCACGCGGCCGGTGGCGATGGTTTCGGCCATCCGCTTGCCAGCAACCGGCGTGGCCTTGAACCCCCAGGTGCCCCAGCCGCAGTCGAGCCACAGGTTCGGCACCGGGCTTGCCCCCATGATCGGGCTGTAATCTGGCGTCATGTCAGTGATCCCGGCCCATTGCCGCAGCACGGGAACCTTCTGCAGGAAGGGGAACAGGTGCACGGCCCCCGCTGCCAGATGTTCCTTCATGTCGAGCGTCGAGCGGGTCGAATAAAGCTGGTAGGGGTCCGACCCACCGCCGATCACCACCTCGCCGCGGTCGGTTTGCACAAGGTAGGTGTGCAGGCTGACCGAAGAGACGAGAGTGTGCAGGAAGGGCTTGAGCGGCTGCGTCACCATCGCCTGAAGCGGAAAGTTGCGGATCGGCAGCTCCACCCCCGCCTTCAGCGCGACCGGATAGTTCATCCCGCCCGCTGCGACCAGCACCTGGCCGCAGGCGACGCGGCCACGATTCGTCACGACCGCGTCGATCCGGTCCCCGGCCTGCTCGAAAGCCAGCACCTCTGTCCGCTGGTGGATCTCCACTCCCCGCCGCGCGGCCTGCGCGGCATAGCCCCAAGCCACGGCGTCGTGCCGCGCCGTGCCGCCGTCGGCGTGCCAGAGGCCGCCCAGGATTTCCAGTGGCCCGCCAAAGTCCATGTTCAGCAGTGGCGAATGCTCCTGCACGCCCTTCGCATCGACCACCTCGATCCGGATGCCCAGATGCCTGCCCATCTCGGCGCGCAGGTGAAAGCCGCGCAGCGTCGCCTCGCTGTGCGCCAGCGTCAACTGCCCGCGCTGCGAGAACATCATGTTGAAGTCCAGTTCCTGACTCATCTCCTCGAACAGGCGAACGCCTTCCTTGTAGAAGGCGATGCCCTCTGGCGTGATGTAGTTCGACCGGATCGTGGTCGTGTTGCGCGCGGTGTTGCCGCCTGCGAGCCAGCCTTTTTCCAGCACGGCGACGCTGCGGATGCCGTGGTATTTCGACAGATAATGCGCGCAGGCCAGCCCGTGGCCACCGCCGCCCACGATGACGACATCGTAGGCCCCACGCAGATCTGCCGTGGCCGGCAGGTCGCCGGTCACCGGATAGGTCCGGCTCAGCCCGTATTTCAGCAGGCGCAGCACCATCTCAGGCCCCGGGCGGGTCGTAGAGGTGGGCGGCAAGATCGGCGAAGCGGCTGCCCGCTTCGGCAAGGCCCAGCACCCCGTTGCGGATCGCCTCGGCCCGCGTCCGACCGACGACGGGCGCGGCGAAATCCATGTATTTCGCGATCACCTCGTCGGGCGTGAAGGGCGCCTCGGGCCCGCCGCGCGCGTGGGTGTCGCCAGAGGCCAGCACGCGCCCGTCGGTCAGCGTCATGGCCACATCGGCCCAGCGCCCGGCCGGAAACCGCGCCTGATGCCGCGCCTCTTCATGAACCGTCACCTTCGGCAGGAACGCCGCCACCGCCGCATCGGAGAGCCCCGCCCCCGAAATCTGCTCTACCCCGATGCGCCGATGCACGGCCATGCAGGCCACCGCGAAGGGCAGGCTGTACTGCGCCTTCGACGTCGTATCTGGCATGCCGGGGAACAGCGTCGCCGCATAGTGGAAGCTGTTCACCCGAATGCCCGCGATCTGATCCGGCCGCAGGTCGTGCGCCAGCACCAGCGCGCGTGTCGCGTCGATCGCGGCATGGGCCCAGCGGCAGATCGGATAGGGCTTCACGTATTGATGCTGCATCTGCCAGAACTGGCCGAGATCGGCCCAGACGCCCGCCACTTCCGGCGCCTCCACCGTGATCGCGGGGGCGCCGATGAAGCCAAGGCCCGCCATGACCGCCGACGACAACCCGACCAGCGCGCCCCAGCCTGATCCGTCGTGCAGCATGGTGGGCGTTGCGATCTCACGCATCATCTGGCTGCGCGGCCCGTGATATTCGGCGATCCCCAGCGCCTCGCGCATCTGCGCCTGCGACATCCCACGCAGGCGCGCCGCCATCGCTACCACGCCAAGCGCGTTCCACGCGCCCGAGGTGTGGTAATCGCTCACCGTCGCGTGCAGCGCGATCGCGGCCCGCCCCGCAACCTCATAGCCGGTGACGACAGCCGCAAGCGCCTCCCGGCCCGACAGGTCCGGCAGCCCCTCTGCCAGCGCCGCAAGTGCCGGGATGGCGACCACGCCGATGTGCCCCTTCGTGGGGTTGTAGCCGTCGTGCCCGTCCAGATTGTCGGTCTGCGTCGCGGCGGCAAAGGCGGCACCGGCAAGGCTGACACGCCGCCCGTCGACCAGCATCCGCGCCGCGATCGACCCCGGCCCGGCGCCGTACAGAAGGCACGCCGCCTCGCGCGCGATGACGCCCGCCTCCATCGGGGTCGAGGCAATCACAATCCCCAGCGTGTCCAACGTAGCAAGTGCCGCCGCCCGCAGCACCGGCTCGGGAAACTCGCCTGCCCCCCGGCGCAACGCCAGATCGCCGACCCTGGAAAGCGCCGGTAAAGCCTCGCCCGTCATCCCGGCGTCAGACATGGTTCCGGCACTCCTCCGCTGCACTTGCCTCAAAATTAATTTGGGATCATGCGAAGCGCACGAAATTCAATCAGGGTGCGTGCCCAAATTTTTCGGGGGCATGGCGAGGGGTGAAGTGATTGATCGCGGCCCCGGTCGGAGCTAGCATCGGACGATATAGGGACATTCCGATGAAGCCGCCTGCCCCGCTCCACCATATCCGCTCGTTCGAGGCTGCCGCCCGGCATCTGAGCTTCACCGCCGCCGCGGAAGAGCTTGGTTACACCCAGGCGGCGATCAGCAGCCATGTGCGCGCGCTGGAACACTACATCGGCCGCCAGCTCTTCCACCGCAACCCGCGTAGCCTCAAGCTGACCGAGATGGGCGAGGCGTTCCTGCCGACCCTGCGGCCCGCGCTCGACCAGATCGATCAGGCGACAGAGGCCGTCGTCACCTCGGCCCGCAACCGGACGGTCGTGGTTTCATGCCCGATGAGCCTGGCCGAGAACTGGCTGGCCGGCTGCCTTGCCGCCTACCGGCAGGCGCATCCGGAAATCGAGGTGGTTCTGCACGGCACGATCTGGGAAGATCTGGGCGAGCAGGTGGCCGACATCACCCTGTCGATCCGGCGCGAAGACGACCGCCTGCACGGCGGCACCAAGCTCTGGGACGATCACCTGATGCTGCTCTGTGCGCCGCACCTTCTGGACGGGCCGCCGACGATCCGCGAGGCGCAGGACATCCTGAAGCATGACTGGATCTTCGTGCACGGACGGCAGGAATACTGGCACAGCATGGCCGAGGCACTTGGTATCGACAGCGCGGGGCACGACAAGGCGCTGTCGACGAACGCCTCCAACATCGCGCTGGAACTTGCCACCATGGGCGGGGGGCTGATCGCCACGCAGCGTTCGCTTGCGCGCACCTACATCCAACGCGGGCTGCTGGTGGAACCCTTCCCCGACGCCCGCCCGCCAAGCCCGTGGACCTACTACCTGCTCAGCAGCCAGCTCGCGAAGGGCAGCGTGGTGCGCAACGTGCGCAACTGGATCCTCGAGCGCGCCCGCGTCGACTTTCCGATGGCCAAGGGCGAGGAATAGTGGAGGAATATGTCAAGTAAGCGGGGCACAATTTGAGCTACCGGCCGAAAATCAGACAGTGACGGAAGCTACAAGCTGTCGTCTGCGGTTCTCAAAGAACGAAGATATCAAAACATTTCTAGACGCAGGAATCACGGCCTGGCGTTCAAGGCGCGCGCGGAGTTAAGGGCGCTGAAGGGCGGGTACACCGTGTCGTAGCTGGCAGCCATGTACGACGAGCACCCGACGAAGATCCGTCATTGGAAGAGGGCACAGCTTGTGGGGACAGCAGGCATCTTTTTGAACGCGGTAGAAAAGCTGCGGCAGCTGAGATCACGTAGGACACTGTTCGTGAACTGCATGCTAAGCTCGGAGAGCCCGGCGCAGGCAACGATTAGCGTTGGCGAGAGTCGGCGGACATGGGTTTTCTGCCCGCTTCTGCGTTGCAGGGTGGACTCGCCAAACGTTGACCAGGCGTTGACAAGAACTGCAACGCCAAAAACCTGACTGTTTCTGTCGGGTTCCAAGTATTTAATATTGTTGTTAGATTTGGTTGCGGGGACAGGATTTGAACCTGTGACCTTCAGGTTATGAGCCTGACGAGCTACCGGGCTGCTCCACCCCGCGACAGGGTCGTTGCTTGCCCCCGTTTTCGTTCGGGATTGGGGGCGCAGATGTCATCGTTGAGAGATTTCG
>NZ_CBAICG010000071.1:0-9396 GCF_964715405.1 Solirhodobacter sp.
CCGGTGCGCGCCGCCGTCTGCGCGCGCCTTGCTGCGCTTGGTGTCCGGATTGATGAACAGGCGAATGCCACCGGCGGGCCCTGCATTTCCGGTGCTGACAGCAACGTCTCGGTCTGGGTCATCCCGACCAACGAGGAACTGATGATCGCCGAGCACGCCTGGACGCTGATCCGCCCCGCATCCCGACGAAGTCCGGGTGACGGCCCGGCGGCCCTGACACCGGAACCGCAGGACCAACCAGCCTCGCAAGACCCCACAAACCCAAGGGTGGCGTAAGATGAAAATCGACACGGGCGACTTCCGCGTTGCCGCGGGCGAGACCATCGACCTTGAAAAACGGCCGACACGGATCGACCCGGTCTACCGATCGAAACGCGATTACAAGAAGAAGCTCAGGCATCATGTCGAGCGCCTGTCGGACCAGCAGCAGATGCTTTATGCCGCGAACCGCCATGCGATCCTGATGATCTTTCAGGCGATGGATGCGGCGGGCAAGGATGGCGCGATCCGGCATGTGATGTCGGGCATCAATCCGCAGGGCTGCCAGGTGTTCAGCTTCAAGCACCCCAGCGCGGAAGAGTTGCAGCACAATTTCCTGTGGCGCAGCACGCAAGATCTGCCCGAGCGGGGGCGGATCGGAATCTTCAACCGCTCCTACTACGAAGAGGTTCTGATCCTGCGCGTCCATCCCGAACTGCTTGCCGCCGAGGCGCTGGCGGACCCGGTCGCCGACGAAGCCGCGTTCTGGCAAACGCGCTACCGCTCGATCACCGATCTGGAACGGCATCTGCACACCAACGGCACCCGCATCGTCAAGATCTTCCTGCACCTCTCGAAGGACGAGCAGCGCAAACGCTTTCTCGACCGCATCGACGATCCGCAGAAGAACTGGAAGTTCAGCACCGATGACATCAAGGAACGCGGGTTCTGGAACGCCTACCGCAGCGCCTATGAGGACTGCGTCGGCGCCACCAGCACGGCGGATGTGCCCTGGCATGTGGTTCCCGCCGACGACAAGCACACCGCCCGACTGATCGTGTCGCAGATCCTGCTCGACACCTTCGACAGCCTGGGGTCGGCCTACCCGACCGTCACCGCCAAGCGGAAGAAGGAATTGCAGGCGATCCGCAAGACCCTGGCGAAATGAGGGCGGCGCTGGTCCCCGCCGGGCGAACCGCTGCGGCTCACCGGAAGGTGAGCAGCGGGGGGGCCCGGCGCGCTGATCCATGTTGCGGCGCCCGCCCGCCGCGGGCTGCTATGACGGCGGCATGATCGGGGCGACTCGATGGTCGGGGCGACCCGGCCGGACGTCTGGCCCTGATGCAATCCGGGGATGGAACCTATGACCCGCACCTGGCTTCCCGCGCCGAACCCGCAGTTCGACAGGTTTCTGTTCGCGCCGGTTGGCGAGGATGCGAACGGGATGCGGGTCAGCGTGCTTTCCGCGCTGGCGCGTCGCGGCGTCGATCCCTGGCAAGAGGCGCAAGACCTGGCGGGGCTGCCGACAGACTCCGCCGGGCAGCGGCTTGACACGCTGATCGCCGCCTTGCCGGACGTTCCCGCGCTGGCGCTCGATCACCGCGCGGTCGCGACACGGCTGATCGCACTGCTGCCGGGCGCGGTCAGCGTCAAGCCTGAAACCGGAACGACGGCCACGGATCGCCGTCAGGCGACCCACACCGGCAGCTTTGTCTTCGGCGCCTTCCTGATCTTTCTGCTGGTCAGCCAGGCCCTGATGCACATCCATCCGCCGACGACGCCGGTTGCCGGGCCCAAAGCCCCGATCACGGCGGTGGTGCCGACGCGGTAACGGCGGCTATCCGCTCAGCATCCCCTCGCCCACCACGATCTGGCGGCGGCAGGTGGCGGCGATCTTTTCGTCGTGGGTCGAGATCAGGAACGTCGTGCCCTCGTCCCGGTTGATCTCGCCGATCAGGTCCATCACCTGAATCGCCGAGACGCGGTCAAGGTTGCCGGTCGGTTCATCCGCCAGCACCAGTTCGGGCCGGTTCATCAGTGCGCGCGCCACCGCCACCCGCTGCTTCTGCCCGCCCGACAGGTTGGCCACCGGAAACGTCACCCGGTCGGCCAGCCCCATCCGCACCAGCAGCTCGCGCCCGCGCGCCCGCGCCGATGCCGTCTCGCGCCCCTCGCGCACCGCGGTGGGGAAGATCACGTTTTCCAGCGCGGTGAAATCCGGCAGCAGGTTGTGAAACTGGAAGACAAAGCCGATGTGCAGGTTGCGAAACGCGGTCAGTTCGGCGTCATCGGCGCCGATCAGATCCTCGCCCAGCATGACATAGCTGCCCGAAGTCGGTTTCATCAGCGTGCCGAGGATGGTCAGCAGCGTGCTCTTGCCCGAGCCGGATGGCCCCAGCAGCGCCGAAAGCTCGCCCTTCTCCAGCCGCAGGTCCAGCCCGCGCAACACCTGCGTTGTCACCTCGCCCGAGCCATAGGTCTTGACGAGGTCGCGCACCTCCAGCAGCGGGCCGCTCATTGCCCGATCGCCGTGACCGGATCGACCCGCGCCGCCGAGCGGGCGGGCAGGATCGAGGCGAGGATGGCGCCGATGGTGGTCAGCAGGATCGCCAGCCCGAAGGCGCCTTGCGCGACGTCGATCGGCAGCCCGCCCGGCTTGAACGAGCCCGGGCCGGAAAAGCCCGACAGCACCAGATAGCCGATCGCCGCGCCCGACAGCCCGCCCATCAGCCCGACGATCGCGCCCTGGGTGATGAAGACGACCAGCACGAAGGACCGCTTGGCCCCCATCGCGCGCATGATGCCGATCTCGGGTCGCCTGCGAAAGGTTGACAGGAGCATGGCCGAGGCGATGCCGATGACGATCGTCACCAGCGCGAAGGCCTTGAGCAGTAGGCCGGTCTGCGCCTGCGCCTTCAGCGCCGCCAGCAGTTGCGCCGCCTGCTCGGTCCAGGGGGTCGCGTAAAGCCCGGTCACCGCCGTGATCCGCGCGGCGGTGGCGTCGGCGTCATAAAGGTTGCTCAGCTTGATCTCGATCTGCGAAATCGCCTGCGGCATCGCGAACAGCGTGCGCGCGGTGGCCAGGCTGACGTAAGCCTGCCGCCGGTCCTGCCCGCCCGTGCCCATCTTGAAGATGCCGGTGACGGTCAGCGCCGCGTCGATCCCGGTCGAGGCTTGCAGCCGCACCGACTGGCCCACCGTCAGGTTCATGTTGTCGGCCAGCGTCTGCCCGATGATGACCGAACCGGCCAGCAGATCGGCCCGGCCCTTCACCATGTAGCTTGCCAGATGCACGATGGCGGACACCTTGTCGGGCTCCAGCCCCATCACCGACACCTGCTGCACCAGCTTGCCGCGCGTCAGGAACCCCGACCCGCTGATCTCCTGCGAGGTGACGACGACGCCGGGGATCGCCTCGATGATCGGGATGAACGCGGCGGCGGTGGGCAGCACATCCGACCGGTTATCGTCCTTCTGCTGCACCAGAAGGATGCGCCCCGGCCCCTTCGGCAGCAGCAACGCGGGGTCGGTCGCCTCGGCCTCGATGGTGATGTGGGCCATGTCGCCCACCGTGCGCGCCATGATGAATTCGGCCAGACCGCCGATCAGCGCGCTCATGAAGATGAAGATGAACACCCCCACCGCGACGCCGACCACCAGCAGGGCGGTCTGCGACTTGCTCGCGGTCAGGTAGCGGGTGGCGATCTTGAGCGCGTACAGCATCGTCTAGCGGCCCTTGACGGTGACGGCCTGACCATCCTTCAGCCCGGTGGGATCGAGGATCAGCACGTCGCCCGCCGCCAGCCCGCTTGTCACCGCCAGCCGGTCGGCGGGCCAGTCCACCACCGTCACCGCCTGTCGCCGCGCGACCCCGGCCTTGACCAGAAAGACCGCCGAACTGGTGGCATCGGTGACGATCGCCGTGCGGGGCGCCGAAATCGCGGCCGCCTGTTTGTCGACGATGACGTTGGCCGTGACGGTCAGCCCGACCGGCACCGCCTGCGGCGTGTCGAAGGCGATCTTCACCTCCAGCCCGCCGGTGGCCACATCGACCTGCGGCGAGACGAAGATCACCTTGCCGGTCTGGGTCCGCGTCTCGCCCACGAATTGCAGCACCGCGGGCTGGCCGATGGCGATCTGGGTGGCGTAGGTTTCATCCACATTGGTATCGACGATCAGTTGCGACATGTCGGCCAGCGTGAACAGCGCGCTGGCGGTATCGACCAGTTGCCCCGGATCGACCCCGCGCGTCAGCACGGTGCCCGGGATCGGCGCGGTGATGGTGTATTTCGTCAGCGCGATCTGCGCCTGTTCGACCAGCGCGCTCAGCCGCCCGACCTCCTGATCCGCGCTTTGCATCGCGCGCGCCGCATCCTCCAGCGTGTTGCGGGTGACGTTGGCGCCAAGCGCCTCGGTCCGGCTGAAGGTGGCCTTGGCCTGCGCCTGCGCAACCGAGCCGGAATCGAGCGCCGCCTGCGCCGCTCGCACCACCGCCTGTTGCAGGGTCGTGTCGAGTTGCGCCAGCACCGCCCCCGCCGCCACCTTGTCGCCCGCGTCGGCGTTCAGCGCCACCAGCGTGCCGACAACCGACGAGCGCACGTCGACCGAGTTCAGCGCCGCAACCGTGCCGTTCACCGCCAGCACCCGCGTCAGCGGGCCGGGCACCACCGTTTCGACGGCAACCGCGGTTTTCGACGCGATCCAGGGGTGAACATAAAGCGCGCCACCGATCGCCAGCGCGACCACCGCGCCGCCCAGCCACGGCCACCAGCGCCGCCGGGCCGCCGCAGGATGCGGTGCGTGCCTGGCGGTGGTCGCTTCGCGCAGCGCGGGGACCGAGGCCGCCTGCGCGCCCGCAGGGACAGGCGGCGTCGTGTCGGGTGTCCGTGCCTCGGCGGCGGCGGCCCCGGTGTGCTCGGTCGCATCCTGTTTTGGCATCGGCGGGCATCCAGTGCTTGAAACGCTACGGTATCCGGCAGCGGGGGCGCAGGACGGGTCGCGGCCTGAGGCTAGGGGCGCGCGGCTTGGGGTGCACTGACATGGGTTAGCCCCCCCGCCCGCGCGGCCAACCGCCGCAGCGGGGCGCGGCCTGACGCAGGTTAGCGCGCAGCGACCGGAAAGGGCGCCTTGTTGGTCAGCACCGCCGCCAGCGGCCAGATCGCCCGGCCAGGCGGATGGTGGGCGCCCGGCGGACTTCGCCGTGACAAAGGAGACGAAAATGGCCCATGACACCTCAGCCCTGAAGATCCCGTCCGCCAGCGCCGATTACGACGCGGTGGTCGATCAACTCGCCTCGCTGCGCGCCGACATGGCAAAACTCGCCGATGCGGTCACCACCGGGGCCCAGCATCGCAGGCAGGCCCTGACCAGCGGCATCGCCGACCGGATGACCGGCGCCGCCGATTACGTCGGGCGCAGCGGCAAGGGTGCCGAAACCCGGTTCGAGGGCGCGGTCGCCGCAAATCCGTTCGTCGCGCTTGGCATCGCGGTCGGCGTCGGCCTGCTGTTCGGCGCCATGTCGCGGCGCTGAGCCCGCTTTCCCGGCGCGGGCGTTGAACCGCGCCGGGCCGGGCCGAACCGCCGGACTGTCCCCGGACGCCGGGGCGATCGCGGTTGCCGGGTCCGGCGCGGTTCCCTGTTCCGGCCCGGTATCGCGGCCCGGACCCTGTGGCCACACCGATTGCACGTCGCATCGTCAGGCGGCGGGGTCGGCTACCCGACCAACCCGTTGATAAGGCCCGCCGCGGTCGTCGCGGCAATCACGCCGCGCATCAAGATTCGACATGACACCGACATAACCCGGCGCTATGACGCCTGAGGAATCGCATCCGGCCAAGCCCCGATGTCGACGATGGATCAACGGGATGTCAGACGGCAGTCGATCTACCAGAAAAAGCAGGAAACCGGCCGGTTAGGACCACCCGTCCCTGCCCGCCGGATGCCTGTATGGGCACGGAGGGCAGTTGGATGAAACACGACAGGATCACCTGCGGCGCGCCGATCGCCCGTCCTGCGCGGGTTCGTTCGCCGTCGCCGCGCCGGTTGGGAGCACGGACATGAGCTTCGCCGTCGTCCCGATTTCCGCGCAGCGGCGGCGGCGGTTCGGCCGTTGGGACGCGGTCGCGGTGCTGCTGTTTCTTGCCGTGCTGATCCTGGTCGCGGATGCCGGGCGCGGTGTCGTGAAACCTCTTCCGGTGTCGGGCGCTTCGGGGATCACGCTCGATCCGGCAGCGCTGCCCGGCTATGCGCTGCGCACGGCGCTGCGGATGCTCGCCGCCCTGATGTGCTCGCTCATCTTCACCCTCACCTATGCGACGGCCGCCGCGAAGTCCCGACGCGCCGAGATGATCCTGATCCCGATCCTCGACATCCTCCAGTCGGTGCCGATCCTCGGCTTCATCTCGGTCACGGTGACCTACTTTCTCGCCCTGACGCCGGGGCGGATGCTCGGCGCTGAATTCGCCGCGGTCTTCGCGATTTTCACCAGTCAGGCCTGGAACATGGCGTTCAGCTTCTACCAGTCGCTGCGGACGGTTCCGGTCGAACTTACCGAGGTGAGCTATTCGCTTCGGCTTGGCCCCTGGATGCGTTTCTGGAAACTCGAAGTCCCGTTCGCGATGCCGTCCCTGATCTGGAACATGATGATGTCGATGTCCGGCGGCTGGTTCTTCGTCGTTGCGTCCGAAGCGCTGAGTGTCGGCAACACCTCGATCTCGCTGCCCGGCGTCGGTTCCTACATCGCGCTGGCGATCGCGCAGCGCGATCTTGTCGCCATCGGCTATGCGGTGGCGGCGATGCTGGTGGTGATCCTGATCTTCGATCAACTGCTGTTCCGCCCGCTGATTGCCTGGGCCGACCGCTTCCGCTTCGTGCAGGAAAGCGAGGTCGCCCCCCCCGGTTCGTGGGTTCTGACCACGTTGAACCGGTCGCGCCTGGTGGCAGCCTCGGTCGCGCCGTTTGCCGCCTTCTGGGGCTGGACCTACCGCAGCTTTCCGCGCGGGCGCGAGATCATGCCGACCACGACCGACGAAAAGCGGGGCCCGATGCGCGCCGCCGACCTGATCTGGACCGGACTTGTGCTTGCGCTCGTCGCCTGGGCGCTCTGGAAGGTGGCGAGCTTCGTGCTGTCCGGCGTGTCGCCGTCGGAGCTTCTGACGCCAGTCAAGCTTGGGCTGATCACGCTGACGCGCGTGATGGTCCTGATTGCTCTGGCCAGCCTGATCTGGGTGCCGGTGGGGGTCTGGCTCGGGCTCAATCCCAAGGCGGCACACATCGCCCAGCCGATTGCCCAGTTCATGGCCGCCTTCCCCGCCAACCTGCTGTTCCCGGTGGCGGTTTCGGCGATTGTCGCGCTGCGGCTGAGCCCCGACATCTGGCTCAGCCCGCTGATGGTGCTGGGGACGCAGTGGTATATCCTGTTCAACGTCATCGCGGGCGCGTCGACGATTCCGTCCGAGTTGCGCGACATCGGCACCAGCATGCACATCCGTGGCTGGCTCTGGTGGCGCAGGATCGCGCTGCCCGCGGTGTTTCCATTCTACATGACCGGGGCCCTGACCGCCTCGGGCGGATCGTGGAACGCGTCCATCGTGGCCGAGATCGCCACCTGGGGCGATACGACCCTGCGCGCGCACGGGCTTGGCACCTATATCGCGGATGCCACCTCCGCCGGAGATTTTCACCGCATCGTGCTCGGGATCGCGGTGATGAGCGGGTATGTCGTGCTGTTGAACCGCACCTTCTGGCGCCCGCTTTACCTTTACGCCGAACGCAAGTTCCGCCTGAACTGATACGGAGACGGTGATGGAAACGGCCACGCTTCTGGATGTTCGGGCAGTCCACAAGGGCTTCGCCAAGCCTGACGGCAGCGAGTTCGTCGTGCTTGAGGGGGTCAATGTCACCCTGCGCGAGGGCGAGATCGTCGGCCTGCTTGGCCGGTCGGGGTCGGGCAAGTCCACGCTGCTGCGGCTGATCGCCGGATTGTCGCGGCCCGGCGCGGGCGAGGTGAACTACATGGGGCACCCGGTCGATGGCCCGCCCGACGGGGTCGCCATGGTGTTCCAGAGCTTCGCGCTGTTTCCCTGGCTGACGGTGTATGAAAACGTCGAGATCGGGCTCGAAGCCCTCGGCGTGCCGCGCGAAGAACGGCGGCGGCGCGCGCTGGAGGCGATCGACCTGATCGGCCTCGACGGCTTTGAAACCGCCTACCCGCGCGAGCTTTCGGGGGGGATGCGCCAGCGTGTGGGATTTGCCCGCGCGCTGGTGGTGCACCCCAACATCCTGCTGATGGACGAGCCCTTCTCCGCGCTCGACGTGCTGACGGCCGAGACGCTGCGGACCGATTTTCTCGACCTCTGGTCCGAGGGCCAGTTGCCGATCAAGGGCGTGATCCTGGTCACCCACAACATCGAGGAAGCGGTGCTGATGTGCGATCGCATCCTGATCTTCGGCTCCAATCCGGGCCGCATCCTGCATGAGATCAAGGTCGATCTGCCGCAGCCGCGCGCGCGTCTCGACCCCAGCTTCCGCACCCTGGTGGAGGACATCTACGTCGAGATGACGGCACTTGGCGCCCAGCACCGTGCCGCCCGGACCGAGCGTTTCCCCGGCGCGGGCATCGAATCGGTGCTGCCGCGGGTATCGACCAACCGGCTGTCGGGCCTGATGGAAACGGTCGACGCCGCGCCCTACAACGGCGAGGCTGACCTGCCGGTGATCGCCCCTGCCCTGCACATGGAGATCGACGACCTCTTTCCGGTGGCGGAAACCCTCCAGATGATGCGCTTCGCGGAAGTTGCGGGGGGCGACATCCGGCTGACCCCGGAAGGGCGGCGCTTTGCACAGATCGACACCGACGAGCGCAAGAAGCTGTTCGCGCAGCATCTTCTGACCTACGTCCCGCTTGCCGGGCACATCCGCCGGGTGCTCGACGAACGGCCGAGCCACCGCGGCCCCTGGAGCCGGTTCGCCGACGAGCTGGAGGATCACATGTCGCCGGAAGATGCCGCCCACACGCTCCGCGCGGTGGTCAGCTGGGGGCGTTACGCCGAAGTCTTCGCTTACGACGACGACACGCGGACCTTCAGCCTGGAAAACCCGTAGGCGGCCGAGGGCGGGACGGCCGAGCGATCGGCGCCGCCTCGGATCGGGGGATCGATTGCAGTGCTGTCAATCGGCTCTGATCGCCCCGCCGCCCGACGGCATCGGTGTGCCACGGCGAGTTTGCCGCAATCTACGATGGAGGGCGGTCATGCCGGGGGGATTACCCACCCCCAGCGCCGAGGCGCGCGTCAGGAACTCGCGTCGGCTCATCCCGCCGCTTCGATATTCCTCGGCGTACATGCGTGCCGCGGGATGAAGCCGGGTCTTCTGTCTGTCCTTCTGGTCCATGTAATGCAGTCTCCCTGTCGGTTTTCT
>NZ_CBAICG010000072.1:0-9301 GCF_964715405.1 Solirhodobacter sp.
GCCAAGAACTGCTCCCGCCGCGTCTGCTTCTTCTTCATCGCGTCGCGAAGACCGGGAAAGGCGGGCTGTTTCGACATCGGCAGGGCTCCCTGGAGGCTTGCCCAAGTCTACCAGATCACGCCGAAAGCGGGAGGTTTTTCAGACGTTCCTCAACGTGAATTGCCGCATTCGGGAATGGTTCCTTAGGCAACCGTCGCGTCTGCCCGTCGCTGTGCATCGCTATCTTGAGGGATGCCGTCGGCAGCGACGGAAGCGTTGTCCCAACCTTGCGCAATGGCAGGGTCCGGAGAGACATTCGTCAGGGCGGCGGACGGTCATTTGGCCTTCGTCGCTTCGACCAGATAGGCAACCGCCATATCCGGGGTCGCGATGCGCAGGTAGTCCTGTTCCGGAATCGCGACGCCGAAGCGCCCGTTGAGCGCGATGACCAGGTTCAGGATATCCATCGAGTCGAGTTCCAGATCATCCTGAAGATGGTCGCCGCCCCGGATGGTCGCGGGGTCAAGGTCGGGGGCGATGCGGGTCAGTTCCTGCAGGAAGATGGCTCGGATTTCGGCTTCGGTCATAGGGCCTCCGGAGTTTGCAGCAGGCGGTCGATTTCGGTCAGAAAGCGAGAGCCGCTGCGGGCGTCGCTGACGCGGTGGTCGGCGGACAGAGTCAGGGTGACTGCCGTGCGTGCAACCACGGCCCCATCCCTGACCAGCGGCATCTTCAACGGACTTCCGGCGGTCAGCAGCGCCACTTGCGGCGGGATGACGATGCCCGCCATCGCCTCGACCCCTGTTTCGCCCAGGCTGGAAAGCGTTATGGTAGCCGCGCCCATCTCGGAACTGCGCAGGCGTCCGGCGCGGGCTCGGTCGGTCAGGCCGCGCATTGAGGCCATCAGATCGGGCAACGCCAGCGTGTCGGCATTCAGGATCGCCGGAGCGAAGAGGCCACCTCCGCGCAGGGCGATGGCAAGCCCGACATGGACGACCGCGGAGGGGATGAAGCCCTCGACCTCGGAGTAAGTGCCGTTCATGGCGGGTTCCGCTTTAGCGGCAAGCGCCGTCGCCTTCAGCAATAGAGCGCCGAGCAAGAGCCGGGCCTCCGGAGGTCGGTCGGCATTGGTCCGGGCCAGCCAGGTGGTGGCTGCCTCCAGATCGACGGTGTGGGTCAGGTAATAATGGGGGATCTCGCGTTTCGACCTTGCCATTGCGGCAGCGATCGCCCTGCGCATCTCAGCCAGAATGGCGGCGCGGTCGGGTTTCGGCGCGACCATGGCGGATGGGGCCGGAAGATCGGCGAGCAGCACGGCACCGCCTGGACCGGTTCCTCTGATTTGTGCGAGATCGAGTCCCAACTCTGCCGCACGGGCGCGGGCCGCGGGCGAAGCAGCGATGCCGGAGACCGCAGGCGGGGACGGTGCAGGCTGCGAAGGAGCCCGCGCGGAAGGCGCAGACTGCGGAAGTGTCGGTTGGGGCGGAGGGGTTGCGAATTCTGGAGTGGCCTGACGTGCGGGAGGCGCAGGCGTTTGTGCTCCGGCCTTTTCGCCGGGCGCAACGATCCGGGCGAGCGGTGCCCCGACCGGCAGGTTCTGCCCCAAGGCGGCGTCGAGGCTGGCAACGGTTCCGTCTTCGAAGCACTCGATCTCGATAGCGCCCTTCTGGGTTTCGACGACGGCGACGACATCGCCGTGCCGGACCGTGTCGCCGGGCTTGACCAGCCATTGGACAAGTTTGCCGGCCTCCATGTCCGCGCCGAGCGAAGGCATCCGGAAAACGCCCATCATCTAGCCCTTTCCCAATGCGGCCCGGACGGCCGCGACAATGGCCGGGGTTTGCGGAATTGCAGCGTCTTCCAGGTGTTTGGGATAGGGGATCGGCACCTCGGCCGCGCAGACCCGCCCGACCGGGGCATCAAGATGCCAGAACGCCTGTTCGCCGATGCGGGCGGCGATCTCGGCCGACAGCGAACCGCTGCGCCAGCCTTCGTCGACCACCACCGCGCGGCGGGTGCGGGCGAGCGAGGCCATGATCGTCGCATCGTCCAGCGGGCGCAGCACGCGCAGGTCGATCACCTCGGCCTCGATGCCCTCGTCCGCCAGCGTCTTCGCCGCGTCGAGCGTCTTCCAGAGCGAGCCACCGTAGGTGATCAGCGTGACGTCGCGGCCGGGGCGCCGGATCGCGGCGCGGTCAATCTCGACTGGCCCGGCATTGGCGGCAAGTTCGCCCGACATGTTGTAAAGCATGACGTTTTCGAAGATCAGCACCGGGTCGGGTTCCTGCAGCGCGGTCCACAGCATGCCGCGCGCGTCTTCCAGCGTGGCTGGCGCCAGGATGCGCAGGCCGGGGATGTGGGCATACCAGCCTTCGAGCGAATGCGAGTGTTGCGCGGCGAGTTGCTTGCCCGCCCCGGTTGCCATCCGGATCACCACCGGCACGCCGAACTGGCCGCCGGACATGTGGCGCAAGGTGGCCGCGGTGTTCAGGATCTGGTCGAGCGCGAGAAGGCTGAAGTTCACCGTCATCACCTCGACGATCGGGCGCATCCCAGCGGCGGCGGCGCCGATGCCCGCGCCGGTGAACCCGGACTCTGACAGCGGCGTGTCACGGATGCGGTCGGGCCCGAACTCGGCCATCAGGCCCTTCGAGACCGCGTAGCAGCCGCCATAGGCGCCGACGTCCTCGCCCATCAGGAAGACGCGCGGGTCCTTTTGCATCGCCTCCCGGATCGCTTGCTTGACCGCCTCGCGGTAGGTCGTCTCGACCGTCTCGGCCGAGGCGGCGACGGTGCCGGGCGGTGCCGGGCGGTCGGTCGCGGTGACGTGGGCGGCGAGGGTTTCGACCGGCTCCCACGGGCTGGCTTCGGCGAAGTCGACGGCGGCGGCGACCTCGGCATCCGCGGCGGCCTCGATCTCGGCGATCTCGGCGTCGTGCAGCAGGTTGTTCTGCCGCAGCCAGCCCTGAAACCGCACGATCGGCCCCTTCTGGCGCCAAGCCTCGACCTCGGCCTTGTCGCGGTAAAGCTGGGCATCGAACATCGAATGCGCGCGAAACCGGTAGGTCAGGCATTCCAGGAAATGCGGCTTGCCGGTCTCGCGGATCGCAGCAAGGGCGCGGCGCGTCGCGGCCTCGACGGCGACCACGTCCATGCCGTCGACCTGATCCGAGCCGATGCCGTAGCAGGCCGCCCTGGCGTGGATGTCGGTGACCGCTTCGGTGCGGGCAAGCGCCGAGCCCATCGCATAGCCGTTGTTCTCGCAGACGAAAAGCACCGGCAACGACCAGAGTTGGGCGAGGTTCATGCTTTCGTGGAACTCGCCTTCGGCCACCGCACCTTCGCCGAAGAAGCAAGCAGTGATGCCGGTCAGGCCGCGCATCCGGTCGGCAAGCGCCAAGCCAACCGCCAATGGCAGGCCGCCGCCCACAATGGCGTTGCCGCCGTAGAAATTGTGTTTGGCGTCAAAGACGTGCATCGAGCCGCCGCGCCCGCCCGAGGCACCGGTCGCCTTGCCATACATTTCAGCCATCACCGCCGACATCGGCACTCCGCGCACAAGTGCGTGCGCATGCTCGCGGTAGGTCGCGACAATCCGGTCCTCGAGGCCGAGAACCGGGATCACCCCGACCGCGATGGCCTCTTCGCCATTATAGAGGTGCAGGAAGCCGCGGATCTTTTCCTGGGTGTAAAGCTCGGCGCATTTATCCTCGAATTGTCGAACGCGGATCATCGCGGACAGCAGGTCGCGCAGGTGGTCATGGGTCAGGTGGGGTTTGTCGGCGGTCATGTCTCGTCACTTTCCAAGGTGGAAATGTCACCCTCGGGCAGACCCAGTTCGCGCGCCTTCAGAAGACGGCGCATGATCTTGCCCGACCGGGTCTTCGGCAGCGTCTTGCGGAATACCACCTCGCGCGGGGCGACGGCCGGGCCGAGGCGCTGGCGTGCGAGGCCGCGGATCTCGCGTTCCAGCTCTTCGGATGGCTCGAAACCGGGTTTGAGCGCGACATAGGCCTTGACGACTTCGCCAGCGGTTTCGTCGGGCAGGCCGATTACAGCGGCTTCGGCGACGGCGGGATGTTCCAGCAGCGCGCTTTCGACCTCGAAGGGGCCGATCAGGTGGCCGGAGCTTTTGATCAGGTCGTCGGCGCGCCCGACGAACCAGAAATAGCCATCGGCGTCGCACATGGCGAGGTCGCCGGTCAGGTACCAGCCCTCGACGAAGCACTTGGCATAGCGGGCCTCTTCGTGCAGGTAGGTCCGCATCATCGAGGGCCAGCCGGGCCGCAGCGCCAGTTCGCCGATCTCGCGCTCGGCGCAGATCCGCAAGCCCGAGCCTGCGCGCGAAACGATGCCCGCCTCGATGCCCGGCAAGGGTCGCCCCATCGAACCGGGTTTGATGTCCATCGCGCGGGTGTTGGCGATCATGATGCCGCCGGTTTCGGTCTGCCACCAGTTATCGTGGAACGGACGTCCGAACACCTCGTTGCCCCAGATGACGGCCTCGGGGTTCAGCGGCTCGCCGACCGAGGCAAGCAGGCGCAGCGCCGAGAAATCGTAGGGCTTGGCGGCCTCCTTGCCCGCTCGCATCATCATGCGGATCGCGGTCGGCGCGGTGTACCAGACCTCGATGCCTTCGCGTTCTAGCGTGCCATACCAACGATCGAGGTCGAAATCGGCCTCGTCCACGATCATCCTGCAGCGGTTCACGAGGGGCGAGATGATCCCGTAAGAGGTGCCGGTGACCCAACCGGGGTCGGCGGTGCACCAGTAGGTCGTGCCCGGCGTCAGTTCGAGCGCATAGCGCCCGGTGGCGGCGTGCATCACCACCGCGCCGTGCACATGGACAGCGCCCTTGGGCCGCCCGGTGGTGCCCGAGGTGAAGTGGATCAGCGCCGGGTCTTCCGGCCGGGTGGCCACCGTCTTGAAGCTCGCGCCGGCGCTGGCCATAGCAGGGCCGAGCGCCACACAGCCCTCCGGAGCCTCGTCGCCAACAATCAGGACAAGTTTGAGCGACGGGATCTGGGCGCGCCACGGGGCGATCTTGCGGCGATAGATGGCTTCGGTCGTGACAAGGACCGAAGCCTCGCCAATTTCCATCCGCATCCGGATCGGATCGGGGCCGAAGGCAGAAAAGAGGGGCGTGAAGACAAGCCCTGCCTTGAGGGTGCCGAAGGCGGTAGCATAAAGTGCTGGCTCGCGGCCCATGAGGGCGAAGAGCCTGTCGCCGGGAATGAGGCCATGCGCGGTCAGGACGTTAGCGAAACGCGCGGCCATCTCGGCAAGCTCGGCATAGCTGTGGTCAGAGCGGGCGCCATCCTTGCCGAGCCAGCGCAACGCTGTTTGCGCGCCGTGGCCGGCCGCAACGTGGCGATCGAGCGCTTCGTGCGTGATGTTGAGCGCGCCGCCGGGCAACCCATCAAGCATCGCGCGCGCAGTATCCCAAGTGAAGCTGGCACCGACAGCTTCGGTAAGCGTGGCGTTGGCACGATCGTCGGCTGTCTTTGCGATGGTTTCCCAAGTCATCCCGAACCCCTACACGCTCTCTGAAGAATTCCTCATCGTCTCAGTAACTTGATCGCGCCGAACTGTGTCCGACGGGTGCCGCAAATGTCAGATCAAGACCCGCAGCGGCATGGGAACTGGCCCCTTCAAACACTGACATCGCGGCCTGATTTCTGCTGGCTGGCCGCCATCGGCACTCGCACGTTTAGTAGATGCTATGTTCACTGCCCCCGGCTGACATTGATGCAGATCATCGTCAGTCGCATCGGCGTTTCAGATCGTGGGTTGTGCTATCGTTTCGGCCGACGAAGCGAACCGGCAATCCGGGCGGGAGAGACGATGGACAAAGTCAAATTCAATCTCGCTTACGCGGTGTTCGTGTTTCTTGCCCTGCTGGCGTTTCAGGCGTGGATGGCAAGCAGGACCGTTGACTCGCTCGATTACAGCGATTTTCTGCAGGACCTTGCCGACAAGAGCGTCGCGTCGGTGCAGGTTACCCAGACCCAAATTCAGGGCAGCTTCACTACACCCGTGGACGGCAAGCAGTTCTTCGTGACTGACCGCGTCGAGCCGGGGTTTGGCGCCGAATTGCAGAAGGCGGGTGTCAGGTTCTTGGGGGCGAGCGATCAGACCTGGTTGACGACGCTGTTGTCCTGGGTGCTGCCGGTGCTGGTCTTCTTCGGGCTGTGGATGGTGTTCTTTCGCGGCATTGCCGACAGGCAGGGGATGGGCGGGCTGATCAACATCGGCAAGTTGAAGGCGAAGGTCTATCTGGAGCGCAACACCGGGGTAACCTTCGCCGACGTGGCCGGGGTGGACGAGGCCAAGGCGGAGTTGCAGGAGGTGGTATCCTTCCTCAACGACAAGGACCGTTATGGGCGCCTTGGCGCGCGCGTGCCAAAAGGCATCCTGCTGGTCGGGCCGCCGGGAACCGGCAAGACGCTGCTGGCGCGGGCGATCGCGGGCGAGGCGGGGGTGCCGTTCTTCTCGATCTCGGGGTCCGAGTTCGTCGAGATGTTCGTGGGCGTCGGCGCGGCGCGGGTGCGCGACCTGTTCGAGCAGGCGCGCAAGGCCGCGCCCTGCATCATCTTCATCGACGAGTTGGACGCGCTGGGGCAGGCGCTCTCGGCGCTCTCGGGGCTGGGTGGCGCGGACGAGAAAGAGCAGACGCTGAACCAGCTTCTGGCTGAACTGGACGGGTTCGACCCCAGCGTGGGGATCGTGCTGCTCGGCGCCACGAACCGACCGGAAATCCTTGACCCGGCGCTTTTGCGGGCGGGCCGGTTCGACCGGCAGGTCGTTGTCGACCGGCCGGATCGAAAGGGGCGCGCGGAGATCTTGCAGGTGCATACGCGCAAGGTGAAGGCGGGGCCGGATGTCGATCTGGACCAGATCGCGGGCATCACCACCGGCTTCACCGGGGCGGACCTTGCGAACCTGATCAACGAAGCGGCCATCATTGCGACGCGGCGCGGGGGCGAGCAGGTCTCGCAGGCGGACAAGACCGCGGCGACCGAGCGGATCGTAGCGGGAACCGAGCGCCGCACGCGCGTGCTGAGTGCTGCTGAACGCAAGCGGGTCCGCCTATCATGAGATGGGACACGCACTGGCCGCGGCCTCGCTGCATTCGGCGGATCCGGTGCACAAGGTGTCGATCATCCCGCGCTCGATCGGGGCGTTGGGCTACACGATGCAGCGTCCGACCGAGAACCGGTTCCTGATCACCATGGGAGAGTTGAAGGATCGCATGACGGTGTTGCTGGCGGGACGCGCGGCCGAGGAGATCGTGTTCGGCGACGTGTCGATCGGTGCCGCCGACGATCTGGCCAAGGTCACCGACATCGCGCGCGAATGCGTGACCCGGTTCGGGATGAGCAGGGAGGTCGGGCAGGCCGTGCTGGAGACGCAGCGGCTGCAATATCTGGGGGACCGGCAGCTTGATAGTGTCCGGAAGGACTATTCCGAGGCGACGGCGCGAGAGGTCGATCTGGCCGTCCGCGGCCTGATCGACGAAGCCTATTCCTCGGCCAAGACCGTGCTGACCGAGCGGCGGACCGATCTGGAAACCGGAGCGGCCCTGTTGCTGGAGAAAGAGACCCTGACGCCGGACGACTTCCCGCCCCTGCGACGGGTGGTGACAGCGTGAGCGGCGGGGTCGATCTTCGCGCCTATTGGACGAAAAGCGGCGACGAACTGGCCGCCGCGCTCGGTTCTTCGGCGTCGGGGCTGTCGTCGGCCGAAGCGGGCGCGCGTCTGGCGCGGTTCGGCGAGAACCGGTTGACCCGGTCCGAGGCGCCCGGACCGTTGCGTCAGTCGCTGCGTCAGGTCGAGAGTCCGCTTGTTCTGGTGCTGATCTTTGCCGCCATTATCTCGCTGATGACGCAAGGATGGACCGAGGCGGCGATCATTATCGCGATCGTCGTTGGCAGCACGGTTCTGGGGTTCACGCAGGAATACCGAGCCTCGCAGGCGGTGGCGGCCTTGCGCGGTCGGCTGGCGCTGCGGGTAACGGCGCTCAGGGATGGCCGCCCGACGGTTATCGAGGCGAGCGCGCTGGTGCCCGGCGATGTGATGGAGCTTTCGGCGGGCAATCTGGTGCCGGCGGATGGAGTGGTGATCGAGGCGCGCGACTTTCTGGTCTCGCAGGCCGCGCTGACGGGCGAGTCCTTTCCGGTGGAAAAATGGGCGAAGCCAACCGCGCCCGACGCGGGCCTGCCCGAACGCACCAACGTGGCGTTCATGGGCACTTCGGTGCGCAGCGGAACCGCCCGGATGCTGGTCGTCGGGACCGGGCGCGCCACGGAATTCGGAGCGATTGCCGCGCGCCTTGGCAGCAGTCCGCCAGAGAGCGACTTTGAGCGCGGGGTGCGCCGGTTCGGCTATCTGCTCACCCGCGTGATGACGGCGATTGTCCTCTTCGTCCTGACGGTGAACCTGCTGATGGGGCGCCCGATCATCGACAGCCTGCTGTTCTCGGTTGCCCTTGCAGTCGGGCTGACGCCCGAACTGCTGCCTGCGATCATCAGCGTCACGCTGTCGGCGGGCGCGAGACGGATGGCGGAGCATGGGGTCATCGTGCGGCGTCTGTCGGCGATCGAAAGTCTCGGCGGCGTCGATGTCCTGTGTACCGACAAGACCGGCACCTTGACGCAGGGCGTCGTTGCACTCACGGCGGCGACCGGACCGACGGGGCTCCCGTCAGAGCCGGTTTTCAGGATGGCGGTGACCAATTCACGACTGGAGACCGGCATCGAAAATCCGCTTGACGTGGCTGTGATCGCCACGGCGGAGGCGCGCGGGCTGAGCCAGGACGAACCCCGGAAGATCGACGAAATCCCCTATGACTTTTCGCGCAAGCGACTGACGATCGTGGTGGATGTGGAAGCGAGCGATAACCACCGCATCATCTCGAAAGGCGCGTTCGACACAATTCTGGCGTGCTGCGACAGGGTGGCGACGGCGGAGGGAAGCGAAGAGCCCCTGACAAACGCGCTGCGCGAGCAATTGGTGGCGTTTTATGCCGAAAAAGGCCGCGACGGTGTTAATTTTCACGCAAAACTGACCCGGGTTTTCCATCGAGAACTGACCCACCTTGGTGGTTATGTTCCAGGCGTCAGGTTTGGGTCAAGGCATGTGTGCCCCCCTTCTTTTTCTGCGTTGCGGCGGCAGAGCTGGCCTTGAAGCGGAAGCTGTCGTTTCCGGTCTCCAGGATGTGGCAGCGGTGGGTTAGGCGGTCGAGGAGTGCCGTTGTCATTTTGGCATCGCCGAAGACGGTGGCCCATTCGCTGAAGCTGAGATTGGTGGTGATGATGACGCT
>NZ_CBAICG010000073.1:0-8857 GCF_964715405.1 Solirhodobacter sp.
GCCATCGCGCCGACCACGGACCGAAGCATGCACCCGGGGCGATCTCAGGCGAAGGCTGCCGAACAGGAAAGCGGATCAATTGTGCAAAGGACAAGACCGCGGCCCGGCGGCACATGCCGCATGCGCAAAACAGCTTGACTGGGACGGCCCCGTTACCGAAGTCCAGAGCCTAGTTCGAACCCTAGCTGATCAGTTTAATCTGACAATGCACGCATCAGCACCCCGCGGATAAACTTCCCGGTCTGCCAAGGCTTGCCGCGGCAAAGGGGGTTGAACTTCGGGCGCCAGAAGGTGCATCGACGATGCAGACGCGGAGGGTGGACAGTGGCACTGCAACGGGCACGACGGTCGAGGGTGTTGCGGCGGTCGCGCATGCTCGTCGGGTCGTTGCGGCACTGGCGCGCGCGGCTGGTGTTCTGGCTTGGCGCCGTCGCCATCGGCGTGATCAGCGCCGGGTTCGCCAAGGCCGCCGACCTGGCGCAGACCCTGTTCGCCACCATCACCGGCGGCGGCGGATACGGCTATATCCCGCTGGTGCTGACGCCCGCCTGCTTCGTGGCGCTCGCCGTGCTCACCCACCAGTCGTTTCCCGGTGCGCAGGGCAGCGGCATTCCGCAGGTGATCGCCGCGCGGCACCTGCACGACGACGAGGATCGCGGCGGGTTCCTGACGCTGAAGGTGGTGATCGGCAAGATCGCGATGACCTGCCTTGCCCTCGCCTGTGGCGCCTCGATCGGGCGCGAGGGGCCGACGGTGCAGGTCGGCGCCGCGCTGATGCTGCAAGCGGCAAAGCTGGGCCGGATGGCGCAGACCCGCGGGTTGATCCTGGCCGGATCGGCGGCCGGGATCGCGGCGGCGTTCAACACGCCGCTGGCGGGCATCGTCTTCGCCATCGAGGAAATGAGCCGCAGCTACAACGCGCGCACCAACGGCATCGTGCTGTCCACCGTCATCATCGCGGGCATCGCCTCGCTGGGGCTGGTTGGCACCTACACCTATTTCGGCGTCACCCACGCCACCGCCGCGTTTCCCGGCGACTGGCCGCTGGTCATCACCTGCGGCGTGGTGGGCGGGGCCTTCGGCGCGGCGTTCAGCGCGGGCGTGCTGGCGATCACCCGGCGCATCCGGCGCTGGCGCCTGACGGTGCCGCTGTGGCGCGTGGTGGCCGTCGCCGGGCTGGCGGGGCTGCTGGTCGCCGTCATGGGCGTCGCGACCGGCGGCATGACCTTCGGCACCGGCTATGCGCAGGCCCGCAGCGCGGTGGAGGGCAGCCCGCTGCCGGTCACGTTCTTCCTGGCCAAGTTCGTCGCCACCCTCGCCTCGACCCTGTCGGGCATTCCGGGCGGGTTGTTCGCGCCCTCGCTGGCCGTGGGCGCGGGGTTGGGCAGCACGCTCGGCCTGGCCTTCGGCGCCAGCGCCAGTCTGGCCGCCGTGCTGGGCATGGCGGGCTATTTCGCGGGGGTGGTGCAGGCGCCGATGACCGCTTTCGTCATCATCGTCGAGATGACCGGCAACCACGACAACGTGGTGCCGATCATGGCGTCCTCGATGATCGGCTACGGCGTCGCGCGCCTGCTGGCGCCCGAGCCGCTTTACCACGCGCTGTCGCGGTTCTGGATCGCCGACGCGCTGCGCAGGCGGCGGGCGCAGGGCGCCACCGCCTCACCTATCAGCTCTTGAAGCCGACGCGGCGGTGACTGCCGTCGCAGAACGGCTTGTTGGCCGATGCCCCGCAGCGGCACAGCCGCGCCTTGGTCGCCCGGTCCACCGTGCGGCCGGGGCCCGCGCAGATCTCCAGGTTGCCGGTCACGGCCAGCGGCCCGTCCGGCACCGGTGTGATCGTCAGCGGCCCGCCGCGCGCGGCCAACAAGAAGCCCCAAGCCGAAACGCCAGCGACATCCATCACCGACAACAAAATGAAGGGGGTAGCTGTCCGTCAAGCAAAGTGCCCCCAGAACCCTGACTTCCGGGCATGTTGCGCCCTCAGCCGCGCGACATAGACGTCATGCGGCTCGAATGCGCCAAAATCCTTGATCTGACTGGCCAGCGCATCGCATTCGGCCAGGTGGCGCGCAGCGTGCTGATAGCGGCTGGACTTCCCTGCGCTCAACGTGAAGTCGATCATCGCCCGCAAGGCCAGTGTGGCGGCCAGCGGGTAACGCGCCGACAACGCCTCGGCAGTCGGGGTCAGGATCTCATAGTGATCGCCATCCAGCTCGCTGAATCTCGACGCTACTAGTTGTGCCGCCCGGTCCAGCGCGGGCCAGTGGATCAGGAAGTGCAGTGCCAATAGCATGCCGGGATAGGCCATGACATAGACCATCGCCTTGTCCTCGGCCTCGACATCATCGAAATCCGGCAGGCGCTTGAGGTAGGCGCGCAGATGTTCCGGGGCAAGGATGCGCTGAAAGCACTCCAAACGGAATGCCTGCGCCTCATCGGCCCGGCCGAGGGCCTCGAGCACATCAAGACGGGCCGTCTGCCACTCATCTGGCACCCAACCGTGATCGCTGAACTCCGCCCGCTCGATGAAACCCCAGGCATCCCCTGCCCTGCCCGAGGCCAACAAACGCGTCGCGATTTCGGCTGCAATCTGTGGCACCTTTCGCACGTCGGGATCGTATTGGGCGATGAACGCATCCACATCCCCCATCGCATCGGCGATGTCCTTCAGCGCCATCCGCACCATGCTTTGACGGGCACGTTCGTCCATCTGATGCGCGTAGGTGGTGCCGCCGCTGCCATAGCCCACCGCCTCCCATTCGCCTTTAGCCGGCACCGGAACAGGCGTCGCGGCCAGCGCCTCGATCCGTTGCCGGAGATGGGCGAGCCCCTCCGCCCCCAGCGCCGGGGACAGGATGGCGATCAGCCCGTCATACTGACCATAGCCATTGTCGCGCAACGCCTCGACCGCCGCCTCGGCGAGCGCCTCCGGCGAGGCCTTGGCGGCAAGAGCAATCTCGCCCAGCAGCCTGCACGCATCGTGAAACACGCCGATGACGATGCCACTGCTGTCATCGCAGCGTTCGAACAGCGGCGTTGCCACCTGCATGAAGCGCCACAGCAGCGCCAACGCCTCGTCCGGATCGCCGGGAGCGATCTGCTCTTTGATCGCCCGAAGCTGGCTTTCCAGATCGGTGACGAGCGGCTTGCGGTTCTGCCAATTCACGAAGCTGCGCGCTCGCGCAATGCTGGTCAGTCGCTTGGCCACTTCGCGCGCTGCCTCCGCCGGGCTTTGAGCGCCGGCCAGTTCCAGCCGCAGCCGCCGCTTGGCGACCGCAGAGCCCGTGCTGATCTCGATCAGCAATTCCGCCAGACGCGCGGGCCCCAGGGCCTCGAGGTTCTTTGCATTGAGGGTCATCTTCGATGCCATCAGATCAAAATCCGTCTTTGAAGAATACCCGTGGGCGGCAGCTCAATGCAGCATCCCGCGCCGCCCGCAGCACTGCTTGAATTTCTTGCAAGATCCGCAGGGACAAGGGTCGTTGCGCCCGGTCTTCCCGCTCGTCCGGATGAACGTGCCGGCTTGCGACGTATAGGCGTATCTCTGATCCAAGAAATGCCGGTGCAGTCGCATGACCCCCGCGGCAGCCCCGATCAGAAGCTGTTCGCGTCGTTGGTCGTCGATCGGCTCCTTGTAAGGGCGCATTTCCGGGTCGGCATGGTGCTCATGGGCAAGTGCCCAGATCGGGACCAACGGGCCGCTGTGCTCTTCATCATTGAACAAGTCCACCCAGATCGTCTGCCGCAGTTGCGTCCCTGCCAGAAAACCGTTCGCCCAATCATTCCCGTGAAACCGGCCGTCCGCATCCTCAAGCAGCAGGGGAAGATAGACATCTTCGCGGTCAAGCTGGTGGTTCACATCGTTCCAGTGGCGGTTGACCAGGCCCAAGAAGCGTTGAGCCTCATCCATGTCCTCGAAGACAAGGTCGCCCGCGGCGCTGGCACTGCTCTGGAGGACGGGTAGGTATTCGCTCGGCATGACAAGATCGGGGCAACAGGCCAGAGCCGCAAAGAAGCCATCCAGCGCCTCTGTATTGGGTATCGCGCCGCCAACGACGCGGGCGAGAAAGCCGTCGAGTTCGTCAACATCGGCATCGGAAAGTTGTGCATTCAGGTTCATTTCGGCGGTCCTGCAGTCCTTGTCCCGTCTATCTTAGCAGCGGGTTCCGGCAAGCGAAACGTCCGGACAGCCTGTGTTTCGGCGCTGTGTTTGACCCCACCATCGGCGCCCAACCGTGACCCCATCTATATGCTGTCAACGTGCTGGGGTTTAAGCAAAATTCCCAGCCCTACAGGGATCAATATTCAGCGCCGAAAGGGGTCAAACTTATACGTTTGTTCACAATCCGGTCCCAAAGGGCGCGGAATTCCTCTCCGGCTAGGACCGCCGCTCGCGTGTTGACCTTGACCCGATCGGCAGCGTTCTTGATATCCAGCTTGCCTCCCAGCTTGCGCAGGATTTCGCGGATCGCGGCTTGGTGCGTCTGAAATGCTTCAGGCAGTTCGACCTTTCCTGCCTTCAGAGCGGTCTTGAGCGTGTCTTGGACGCGACCCTTCGTGTCCACATAGCCCTTCGCCTGAAGGTGGTCGTAGATAGCCGCGGAGTCGCCAAAACCAAGCCGCGCGGTCGATCCGTCATCTTTGGTGATAAGAATCGACGCGAACTGGTGCTTTTCCACAATGCCGACGAGGATGCCCGTGTCCTTCTCAATTTTCTTCTGCAGGGTCTCGGCGAAGTCTTCATAGCTTTCCATGGCTATCACAGTGAGCGTGTTCACTTCGAAGCCACGCACCCGGTGGCCCATCTCGTCGCCCTTCAACTTCAGAGCCAGGCGAGGCCCGCGACCGATCGTCTGCCGCCGCTCCCTCTCCGTGCCGAAGTCGCGAAGGGTGCCTATCTGGAACCCGTTGGGGTGATCCCGGCCTTCCTTCAGCGCCGAATGGGAGACGATGAACTTCAGCTTCGTGTCGAAGCTGAGCAGCTTCTCCTTCTCCTTCATGATCAGGTTGTAGGCCCGCTCAGCGCTGTCACGGTTGACTTCGCCCTCCGCTCTACGAAAATCGTCGATGTCGATTTTCATTTGAGGCCCCCCTTCGGCTTATCGGTCGTTCCGGCAGCAGGTCGCCCGTGCACCTTGGGTCTTCGAGCGCGCGGCTTGGCCTTCGGTTTCGGGGCAGGCTTGCTCTCGATGCTCGGCTCGGTCGAGGCAACGGCTTTGGGTGTTGCCGCAGCCGCGGTCTTCGCATCGGGCTCAGGTGCTGGCTTCGGGGTCACCTCAGGGGCGGCCGGAGCAGCGTCGTTGGCCTTGGCGCCAGGGGCCGACGCGTCGTTCCCCTCCGCCTCGCTGATCGCGGCGGCCAGAAGGCGGCTCATGTCCTTCGGGTCTTTCAGAAGCCTGTCGAGGAGGACTTCGCCAAGCGGCGTGTGAAGCAGCGTGGCGAGCTTGTCGTCTGCCGTCGGCTGCGCCGGGGCCGTGACGGCATCCGGGCTCGGTGCGGCGGCATCCTTCTGCGCTTCGGCTTTCGGTTGCGGTCCCGGCGTGGCGTCGGGTTGAGGGGTTGTCATTTTGGTGGCTCCTGAATTCAACTGGGTTTTGGCTGCCGTCTCCGGCGGCGACAGTGCCGCTGCCCGCGCTTTCGCCTTGCTGGGGGTGTCTTGTGCCGATCGCTTCGCTTTGGTCCGGGTGCGGTCCAGAACCCTGTAGGCCAGCAGCTTGACCCCGTCTGCCCCGACGAACCAAGTGAGCGCATAGACCCAGACGATGGCAGCATCGGTCCAGCCCAGAGGCGTCATGAACACGCCGAAGACGGCAATCAGGGTGGCCAGCGTCTGCGTGCCGAGAACCGCGATCAGAAGGATGCGCGCGGGGCGGATCGACCAGAACGGGCCGCGGGTGCGGGTCTGGAAGATCGTCAGGTGGCCCGCGACCGAGAGCTTGAGGTACATCAGCGTCTGCAGGTGCGGATCGTCGAGGTGGAACACCTGCTTGCCGAGGTAGAACAGCAGGAAGGCCGCAGTGACGCCGGTCACGCCGAGCACGGTGGCGATGCCCAGCACGGTGCGCATGTCCCAGGCTTCCGGCTGGTCGCGATAGTGCACGTTGTCATAGGCGATCGACAGGATGGCGCCGTCGTTCAACAGCGCCAGCATGACGATCATCACGGCGGTCAGCGGGAAGAAGTTGAAGATCAGGATCGCGAGCGTCATGAACAGCAGCACCCGCAGCGTCTCGGCAATGCGATAGATCGCGTAGCTGTTCATGCGCTGGAAGATCTTCCGGCTTTCCTTGATCGCGTCGATGATCACCGAAAGGCCCGGCGTGGTCAGCACGATCGAGGCCGCCGCCCGCGCGGCGTCGGTCGCGCCGGAGACGGCGATGCCGCAGTCGGCCTTTTTCAGCGCGGGGGCGTCGTTGACCCCGTCGCCGGTCATGCCGACGATATGGCCGCGCTGTTGCAGGATGTCGACGAGGTGGAACTTGTGTTCCGGGAACACCTGCGCGAACCCGTCTGCCGTCTCGATTTGCGCGGCAACGGTTTTGGAAGGCTTGCCCTTCGCGTCGCCAAGAACGCTGGCATTCAGGATGTTCGTTCCCATCCCGAGCGCCTTCGCCGTCTCCTTGGCTATGGCAATCGCGTCGCCGGTCACCATCTTGACCGACACGCCCATCTGCTCGGCTGTGGCGACGGTGGCCTTGGCGTCCGCGCGCGGCGGATCGTAGAGCGGCAGCACGCCAAGGAACGTCCATGCGCCGTCGCACTCGGCGCGGGCGACGCCAAGCGCACGAAACCCGCGGGCGGCGAAATCGTCCACGGCCTTGTCTACGGCCGCCTTGATCGCTCCGGTGTTCGCCGCCAAGGCGAGGATCACTTGCGGCGCGCCCTTGGTCACCTTGAAGGTCTTGCCGTCGGGGCCTTTCACGGTGGCCTCCGTCCGTTTGTGCACCGGGTCGAAGGGCATGAAGTGCTGCACCTTGTAGCCCTTCAACGCGGTGTCGTCCTTCAGCCCGTCCAGAACGGCAAGGTCGATGGTGTCGTTGTTTGCCGCACTCGACGCGAGCGCGCCGTCGAGGATCAGCGCCTCTGCCGTCACCCCGTTCATCGTGAAGGGATCGCCCAGCGTCAGCTTGTTCTGGGTCAGCGTGCCGGTCTTGTCAGAGCAGAGGATGTCAACGCCCGCAAGCTCCTCGATCGCCACGAGGCGGCTGACGATGGCCTTTTTCTGGGCCAGAAGCTGTGCGCCAACCGCCATCGTGACCGACAGCACAGTGGGCATCGCCACGGGAATGGCGGCCACCGTCAGCACTAGGGCGAATTGAAGCGTGGACAGGACCGGATTCCCGCGCAGGATCGAGACGATGACGATCGTCGCGACCAGAACGACCGCCAGCAGGATCAGGTAGTTGCCGATCTTCAGCACGGCACGCTGGAAATGGCTGACGGTATGTGCGGTCTGCACCAGTTCCGCCGTCTTGCCGAAATAGGTGTTGGCCCCCGTCGCATAGACCAGCGCGCCGATCTCGCCACGGCGCAGGATCGAACCGGAAAAGACCGCCTCGCCGGGGTTCCGCGTGGCGGGCAGCGACTCGCCCGTCAGCGCGGATTCGTCCACCTCCACCGGGTCGCCGTCCAAGAGGCGCGCGTCGGCCGGGATGATGTCGCCAAGGCGGATCCGGATCGTGTCGCCCGGCACCAGGTCGCGGGCGGGCGGGGCGGTCCACTTGCCGTCGCGCAGCACGCGGGCATTGGTTGCAAGCTTGGCCTTGAGCGCCTCGATGGCGTTGCCGGCCTGCCGTTCCTCCCAGAAGCCGATCAGGCCGTTGGCGAGAAGCAGAACAAGAATGATGAAGAAATCCGGCCAATGTCGAACGACCCCCGACAGGATCACCGCCACCTCGATCATCCAAGGGATCGGGCCCCAGAAATAGCTGAGGAATTTCAAGAGCGGGTTGGTCTTTTTCTCGGCGATCTCGTTGGGGCCATACTGGGCCAGCCGATTGGCCGCCTCGGCCGTGGTCAGCCCTTGTGCGGTGATCCCAAGCTTCGTTTCCAGCTCCGCAATCGGCATCGTCTTCAGGTCGTCGGCCGACGCGTCGGTTGGCTTGGTCGCGGGGTTCGCAGGCTTTGCTTTACGTGTCATTTTCGGCCTTCCATGAGTTCAAGGCTCGGCGACCGGAGGAACGCCCGGCCCGGGTGGGTGGTCACGGCACCACCATCACAACCATCGGCGCGAGGCTCACGAGCTTTTGCGAGACGCTGCCCAGCAACATCCCCTCCAGCTTCCCCTCGCCGCGCTTGCCGACGACGATGGCATCGGCATGCTGTTCGCGGGCATAGTCGAGGACCGCCAGCACGGCATCGCCGTGACGCGACTCGAGGATCGAACCCTTGAAGCCCAATCCCGAAACCTGATCGCGGGCGCGCTGCAGAATTTTGGCGGAATTGGCCGCGAGCATCGCGGTGAACCAGGCACTTTCGGTTCCGCCCAACGCTTTGAGAATACCCCCCGGCAGGCCGTAGCCCCCGATCACATTGACGATCAGCAGTTCGGCACCCAGCGAGCGCGCCAGTTCGGCGGCAAATCCGACCGCGCGGTCCGCGCCCTGCGATCCGTCGGTGGCGACAAGAATGCGTTTCATCCGGTGCTCCTGTGGTTACCGTCGGCGGGTCAGCTTGCCGGGCGGATCAGCGCCCAAGCGTGGACTGCGATCATCAGTTCCTCGTTGGTCGGGATGACCCAGACCGAGACGTTGCTGTCAGCACCGGAAATGCAGGGCCCGCCGGTGGCATTCGCCTGTTCATCAATCCGGACACCAAGCGCAGCAAGGCGCGCGCAGACGGCGGCGCGCACCGG
>NZ_CBAICG010000074.1:0-8426 GCF_964715405.1 Solirhodobacter sp.
TCGGGAAAGCGCGCCTCGAAAGCCTGGCGCGACATTGGGCGATCAGATTTCCAGCGGGCGGGCATGTGAGAACAATACGGAAACGCGACGCCTGCCGCAAGCCCTCGCACCACATGTTGTGGCTCCGGAGTCAGGGGGATAAGCCTTCACCATGATATTGGCTGCTCTGCTCGGCGCTCTTCGAACCGAATTCCGCCAGCCACACGCTCAGATTACCGCCTGAACCCGTTGTTCATGGCCGACTACTTGGAATCCGCCAGCCCCTCGTGCAGCACGTTCATGATCGCCAGGCAGGTGTCCAGCCCGATGAAATCGGCCAGTTCCAGCGGCCCCATCGGGTGGTTGGCCCCGAGTTTCAGCGCCTCGTCGATCGAACGGACCGACCCCACGCCCTCGTAAAGCGTATAGACCGCCTCGTTGATCATCGGCATCAGGATGCGGTTCACGATGAAGGCCGGGAAATCCTCGGAACTGGCGGCGGTCTTGCCCAGCTTTTCCACCACGCCCAGCATGGTGCGGTAGGTCGGCTCGTCGGTGGCGATGCCACGGATCAGTTCCACCAGTTGCATCACCGGCACCGGATTCATGAAATGGAAGCCCATGAACTTTTCCGGCCGGTCGGTGCGGCTGGCCAGCCGGGTGATCGAGATCGACGAGGTGTTCGAGGTGAGGATCGTCGTCGGTGTCAGATGCGGCAGCAGATCCTCGAAGATCGCCTGTTTCACGGTTTCGCGTTCGGTCGCGGCCTCGATGATCAGGTCGGACGGGCCGAGGTCGGCGAGCCGCAGCGTGGTCCTGATGCGCGCCATCGCGGCGGCCTTGACCTCGGCCGTGACCTTGCCGCGGCTGACCTGGCGTTCGATGTTGCGGTCGATCAACTGGACCGCCTTGTCAAGGCTGTCCTGGCTGATGTCGGTCATGAGGACATCGTAACCCGCGAGCGCGAAGACATGGGCGATGCCATTGCCCATCTGCCCCGCGCCGACGATCCCGACCGTCCGGATCTCCATGCCGCTATCTCCCCTGTGTCCGGCGCAACCATATGCGGCGGTGCGGCATCGGCGCAAGGGCGGGGGTTGCCGAAAATTCGCGCTAACTTGTCAGTTTAGCCAATTGGAAAGGGGCCGGGCGCAGGCTTTCCCGTGGGTGAGTCTCTATCGAGGTGGGAGCTATGGCTTATGAACGGCTGGGCGAAGGCGCCCTGGACTATTCGCCATGTCATTATGGTGCGTCGAAACTCGTGTTCCGCGGGCCGCCGCGACAGTTGGAGGGGGCCTATGTCGCGGTGCTTGGCGGCACCGAGACCTATGGGCGGTTCATCGCCCGGCCCTATCCGGCACTGATCGAGGCGGCGGCCGGGTTGCAGATGGTCAACCTCGGCTGCGTGAATGCCGGGGTGGATGCCTTCCTGAACGACCCCGACGTGCTGGCCGCCTGTCGGCGCGCGCAGGTGACCGTGGTGCAGGTGCTGGGCGCGCAGAACATGTCGAACCGGTATTATTCGGTGCATCCGCGCCGGAATGATCGTTTTTTGCGCGCCGCGCCGCCGATGCGCGCGCTGTTCCGCGAGGTCGATTTCACTGAGTTCAGCTTTACCCGGCACATGCTGTCGTCGCTCCAGGCGCTGTCGCCCGACCGCTTTGCGGTGATGGCCGCCGAATTGCAGGGGGTCTGGGTGGCGCGGATGAACATGTTGCTGGCGCGGCTGGAAACCCGGGCGGTTCTGCTCTGGATCGGCGATCGTGCGCCGCCGGAAGCGGGGGCGGCCCTGACGCTTGACCACGATCCGTTGCTGATCGACCGCGTCATGGTGGAGGCGTTGCGGCCGCGCGTGGCGGCCTATGTCGAGGTTGTGACGGCGGCCGCGGCGATGTCCCCGGATGCGATGGGAATGGCACTGGCCCCGGAGGAGATGGTCGCCGCGACGGGCCAGCCGGGGCCCGCCGTGCATGACCAGATCGCACGGGCGCTGGCCCCCGTGCTGCGCGGGATGGTGTAGCGTCGCGGCCTCAGGCCGCAGCGGGCGCCCGGCGGCGGCGGAATGCCAGAAGGGCGCCGATTGCGGCCGCCAGCATCAGCAGGCCGGCGGGAAGCGGAACGGCGGCGACGGCCACGGCCAGGAACGTGGTCGCCGTGACCTTGGACCAACTCAGCGTCAGGGTCTGCGCCTGCGACCCCGTGGGGAACATGCTGTCGAGGCTGCCATTGTAGCCCGTGATCTTGGCACCGGAATACGACGGGGTCAGCGCCATCGCCTCGACGATCGTCTTGCCGACCGACCAGGACAGCGTCGGCATCACGAGATTGCCGGCCATCTTGATGGAACCGGCCGTCGCGCCCATGATGAAGGGAAGGGCGGCATTGTTGCTGAGGAAGGTGAATGAGACCTTCCCGGCCTTGCCACTGGCGGCAATCGGGCTGGAGTAGAGGTAGTCGTCACCCTGCGCCAGCGTGTAGGCGCCGCCGTTCGTCAAGGTCACGGTTGCGCTGAACGCGCTTGTTGCCGTGAAGGCGGCAACAGCCAGCGCCGGGAGGAATTTCGGCATCGTCATGTCTTGACCTCATGCGCGGGCCCCGCCCGCAACCAATAAGAAGGAACAGCACGACCGTCAGTCGCCCCATCCCGGTTCGCTCCCCCAAGTGCATTGCATGAGGTATACCGCGTAGGCCCCTCATTTGGCAGGGATTTGTTAACCTTTGTTAAGGAATCCCGATTTGGCGCGCAGAGTGTTTCCGTCGCGCAACAGGGCTGGTGCGCTGGCTCGCCGGATTGTTCGCAGCAAGGAAACAATCGCCCCGGCGGGTTTCCTGCGCTGAGGCTTGGCGCCGGACTTGGCACCATGGCGCGAAGTGCGATAGGCAGGATCGCGAGGCAGGGAGGGAACCACCGGGCATGGGCGGCACGTTCGAGCATGTGATCATGACGCGTTTCAACCTGGCGACGCCGGGCCGCGAAAGCGCGATCCGCAATCGCCCTGGCTGGCTGGCCGAGCGGTTTGCGCTGTTCGAGCGCTACTGCCTGCCCTCGGTCGCAGGCCAGACCTGCCGCAACTTTCACTGGATCCTCTATTTCGATGCGGCGACGCCGCCCGAATTCCGCGACCGCATCGAGGCGTGCCGAAGGATCTTTCCCTTCGTGCCCTATTTTACCGGGCTTTTCCCCGCCTCGGGCTGGCCGCGCTCGATCCACGAAACCTTCGCGTTTCAGCCCGACATGCTGCTGACAACACGGCTCGACAACGACGATGCGCTGGCGCTGGACTATGTGGAACGGGTGCAGGCCGCCGTGCGGCAAGCCGGACTGGCGCCGGGGGGCTACAATTTCACCAACGGCTGCATTCTGGGCGACGGTGCGCTTTACCGGCTGGCGCATCCCTCGAACGCCTTCTTCAGCTTCCTTGCACCCTATCGGGACGAGGTGGTCACCGCGCCCTCGATCCAGCACATGGACCTGGCGCGGCATGGAGCGGTGCGCCAGATCGGCGGGCCGGGGGCCTGGATGCAGATCGTGCACGGCGGCAACGTGTCAAACAAGATCCGCGGGCAACGCATCACCGCGGCCGAGATCGACGGGGCGTTTCCGGCCGGGCTGGTGGCCGAGGTCAAGCCGGTCGGGCGCGCGGCCCGCATGATCGACACGATCGTGTCGGGCAGCCTGCGCGGCGCGCGCGACGGATTGCTGGCGGCGCGGCGGCGGTTGCGGCGCAGTTAGGCGCGACCGAAGGCGCGACGCGCGGCCTCGGGCGACAGGCGGCGGCGCACGGCGGGCGGCGGCGGCAATCCGTGTGCTGCCCGCAGCATCGCTGCGGCTTGCGCCGGACAGCCCGTCAGCAGCATCTGCACCGCCTTGGCGAGCGAAAAGGCATAGGCGCCCGGCAGCGCCGACGGGCGGAACCGGCGCACGAAGCGCAGTCGGGCGCGGGTCATGAAATAGACCGAGAAGGGCGAGGCCACGCGGCCCGGTGCCCCGGAGCCGATCGAGGCCCCCGAGCGATGGAAGATCGGCGCATCCGGGCAGAAGGCCAGCGGCAGGTCGCCGCGGCGCAAGGCCCAATCAACCTCCTCATAATACAGAAAATAATCTTCGGTCATCGGGCCCGCGGTTTCGTAGAAACGGCGCGAGGCGACCATGCTGGCGCCGTGGATGAAGGCGATGCGCGCGACATCGGGGGAGGGTGTCCCGGGGTGGGGGGCGAATTGATGGATGTTGCGCGTGACCCCGGTGCGCCAGTCGATGCGGCCACCGTCGATCTGGATCTGGTCCGGCCGTTCAAGGTAAACGACGCGATTGCCCATCAGCGCAAAGCCCCCGGCGGCGCGGGCGAGCATGGCCGGGGTGGCGGGCGGCACGATGCTGTCGGGGTTCAGAACCCAGAACCGGTCGATGCCCGGACGGGCGGCGAGATCGGCGAGGCCGTGGTTCACCCCCGCCGCAAAGCCGCCGTTCACGCCCGCCTCAAGGAGCGTCAGGGTAAACGGCGCATCGCTTGGCTGCGGGTCGCCGGGGGTGTGGATCGGCAGGGGTTTGACGCTGGCCACAAGCGAAATCGGGCTGTCGGCCGGGGCGGCGTAGGGCACGGCCCCGCTGGCCCAGCCGCTCAGCCGGGCGAGCGTATCGTCGGTGGAGGCATTGTCGACCACCACGACGCGCAGCCGGACGCCGGTGGCCGCGCGCAGGCTTTCGAGGCAGTCGAGCAGCACCGCGCCGCAATCGAAGGCGACCAGCACCACACCGAGGATCGGGTCTGGCATGTCAGGTGCTGCTCCGGTGGGGCGCCGTCATCTTCGCGTCCGCTTGTCAGGGCCGGTGCCCTCGCCGCCGGGTGGAAAGCGGCTGAAGCGAAGCGCAGGGCGACGGACTGCCGACGCGGCGGCGGGGCTTGGTCGCGGCGGGTCAGCGGTGGCCACATGTTCGGCGGCAGTCGGGCGGCGCACCGCGAGCGGCGCGGCGAGGCGGGTCCAGACCGGGGCGTCCGCAAACGCGCGCCGGAACCGCAGAGCGCGCGGGTCCGGGGCCACGGCCACGGCTTCCAGGGTTCCCTCGCCGGGGATTGCGGTCAGAAACCACATGCCTGAGCCGAAGATGAAGAAGACGAAGGAATACATCACCCCCCAGACGTCGACGGTGACGAGGGTGAAGCTGAGGCCGACGAAGCTGAACATCCAGGCGCGACGAAACTGCCAGAGCATCGGATCGGCATCGAAGTCGCGCAGTCCGATGCGCCACAAGGACCAGACGTAGCCCGAGACGATGAAGGCAAAGGCGGGTATGCCATAGCGCATGGCCACGATCAGCCAGAAATTGTCGATGCTGGGCGAGTACATGAAGGGTGCGCGCACCCAGTCGTTCAGGCCGATGCCGAAGATCGGGTGCTGGCCGACGTTGAACAGACCCCAGTCAAGGATCAGGCTGCGCCAATAAGCGGTGCCGCTGGAGAACGTCGCATAGGTCAGGAACACCTTGTAGGGCGAGCGGTTGGACACAAGGTCGATGGCGATATAGGCGAGCGCGAAGAGGCCGAGCAGCACGAGCCAGCGTGTCCGGATGGTGCGGAAGGCCCAGGCCCAGCCGATCAGCATGATCTGCAGCAAGACAGCGAGCAGCGCCCCGCTGGAGAGCGAGAGGATGGCGCAGAAGGCGCTGACCACGGCAAGCGCGTATCGCCGCGGGTTGGTCATCAGGCCCTTCATGCCGACATAACACAGCGAAAAGGCGATGGTGCAGAACAGCCCGTAGTGGATCGGGTGGGCAAAGACCGCCTGCACCCGGGTCAGACCGAAGCGCGGATCGGCCAGGGCGGGCGTCACGCTGGGGGTGAGGCCGGGCAACTTTTGCAGCAGTTCGATGATGATCGGATGGCCCGTCACCGCCTCGATCAGCGCGAGCGGCAAGGTGGCGGCGACCATGTAGAGCAGGGTGCGCGACAGGGTGGCGAACTGGTGAACGTTGCGGATATAGGCCCGCGCCAGAACGTAACCGCCGATGAACTCGATCCCGGTGGACCCCGCGTTCTGGATCACCCGGTCGGGATTGTTCACCGCAAGCGCGATCGTGGCCCAGCCGATGTAGAGCAGAAAGAGGATGTCGGTGGCAAGGATGCCGCCAAAGGCGCCGGAGAGCATCCGCACGGTGAGCGGCACGACCAGGATGAGCAGAAGGATGCGCAGGTCGGTCAGAAAGAGCGGGCCGAGCGAGAAGCCGATCGGCAGCATGACGGCCGCGAGGTAGAGGAGCACCGGGATCGGAAGGCGGCCCGCCGCAGCATCATGCGACACGCCAATGGCGCCGGGCGCCGCGGCGGCAGGTTGCGCCGTCAGGGAATGCGCGACGGTCACGGGCCTGATGCTCCTGCATTTCTCGGCGCTTTGGCCGGGTGCTGCTCTTTTCTTCGCAGCATAGACCAGTTCGCGAATCGGTGCGAGCCCTTCCGGCGAGCCTCAGGGCTGCGGGAGCAGCAGCGGCGCGCCGGCATGAACGCCGTCGAGCGGGCCGCCGGGGCGATAGGTGAAGCGCGTGATGTCGGCCGGGTTGCCGGTGCGCGGCGCAAGGAAGACGCGGTCGTAGAAGCCGGGGGCCTTCGGGTCGGTGTCCTGAATGGTGACGTTGCCCGCCACATGCCAGTCGGGCCGCTTTTCGGGCCCGGTGATCAGCATCGCGGCGTTGCCGGTGATGGTGACGTTGTCGTCCTTCTCGGACACCTCGATGCGCGGGCGCCACAGCGGCGGGTTCTGCAGCGGGCCATCGGAGGCGGCGTCGTGGATCAGCGTGTTGTTGCGGATCGTCACGCCGTCAGCCTCGCCGACGTGGATGCCGTGGATATGGGCGTTGATGATGACATTGTCGGCAATGGTCAGGTTCCGGTAATACATCGCCCGCCCGGCGCCGCCCTCGTCGACCTCTTCGTTGCGGATGAAGATGGTCTGGGTGAAGCCCCGCCCCTCGGCGTTCAGGATGTTACCGCTGATCTCGACATCGGTGCTGGGGCGGGTGGTGCCGCGGGTCCAGAACTGGATCAGATCGGCGTGGTCCTTGGACAACACCGATTTGCGGAAGGCGTGGATACGGTTGCCGGTGATGCGGAGCGACTGGTCAGCGGCAAAATCCATCCCGTCGGAACGGATGTCGTGCACGTTGTTGCCGGCGACGCGGACACGGTCGCTGTCGCGCACGACGAGGCCGCGGTAAAAGCGGCTGATGTCGTTATGCTCGATCGTGACATCCGCCGCGGTGCGGATGCTGAGGCCGATGCCGGTGGCGAAGCCATTGTCGACGCTGGTTTCGCCGGACGCGAAATCGCCCGCGAAGGTGCAGTTGCGGATGGCGATGTGCTGGCTGTCCTGAACCTCGAACGGCGGGTATTCGACCGTCTGGCCAGGCTGGAAGTTGTAGGTGAACCGGACGCGGTCAAAGGTCAGATTCTTCGCCTGCCGGATCGAAAGCCCACTGAATTCGGCCGGATGGGCCGGATCGGCCGAGACGATCGTGATCGGAGCGGCAAAGGCGACGTTGAACTTCACATATTCCGTCAGCAAGAGGCGGCCGTAATTGCCGGGGGCAAGCTCGATGTGTTCGCCGCCCTGCGCATGGGCGAGCAGCTCGACCAGCGCGTCCGGCGTGGAAATCCGGATCGCGCCTGCGGGAGCGGCAAGCAGGGCGGGCAACAGGAGGGCGGCAAGAGACATAAGGGCGCGCATCGGGAATCCGGTTCGGAGGGGTGGCGACAGGGTCGCCCTTGAGCATGAACAAACCCTTTCCGAAGCTGCGAAAAAGGCTAAGCGCACCGTGCGCCACCCGGGCGCTTTGCGCAACGGGGGGGCGGAGCGTGGTAGGAAGACGCTTCACAGCCCGGCCCTCGTGCCCGGCTTCAGTCAAGTCGAGCCCTGTCCGCTGCCAAGGAGGATGACGCCATGATCGGTGTCGGTATTGCCGCAACCTTCCCCCGTCACCCGTCCGCATCGCGGACGCCGCCGCTCGGCTTTGGCGCGGGGCTATGGGCGCTGGCGGATAGCCCCAGCTCGGCGGGCAACCAGCTGGCTCTGACCGTGACGGCCCTGCCCTATGGCGGCGGGCTGGCCGTAACGGCGCTGCAGGTGCAGATGGACAGCGGGTCGGGCTTCGGCGCGGCGGTGCCGCTGACGCTGACCGGGCGGGGGGGGCAGACGGTAACGGTGCCTGCGGGCGGGGCGACCTCGGTCCGGCTGAGGGCGGTGAACGCATTGGGCGCGGGGCCCTGGTCGACGGCGAAGTCGGCGGTGCCGAGCGCGGTGACGGCGCCAGTGTTCACGGTGGCGCCGTCCGGCGGCGTGGCCGGGCGGGTGGTCACGGTCACCTCGGGGACGGTGAGCGGAGCGCCCGCGCCGGGGCTGTCGATTGCCGTGACGGTGGGTGGCGTGACGGTGACGCCGACGGGAACGGGGCCGTGGAG
>NZ_CBAICG010000075.1:0-7730 GCF_964715405.1 Solirhodobacter sp.
AAATAGTTCACGCCGCGTCTGCTTCTTCTTCATCGCGTCGCGAAGACCGGGAAAGGCGGGCTGTTTCGACATCGGCAGGGCTCCCTGGAGGCTTGCCCAAGTCTACCAGATCACGCCGAAAGCGGGAGGTTTTTCAGACGTTCCTTAAGTATTGGCTTTCCGGCGAACGGGGACCGAGCGGAGAGCACCTGATCGTGCTCGCACAACACTCCGACACGGTGCTTTTGACACTTCTCACCATGGCCGAACGGCTGGCGGACAGGCGGCACAGATGTGCCGGTTGCCCTGAGCGCCTCCTTGTGTTACAAAACATAGGACAAAAACTAAGTCTGTCCGAGGATTTATAACACCCATGATCACGGATCATAGCCAACGTGCCCGAATGATCAACTTCATGGAGGCCCATGCGCCAGCCCGGTCCAGGGATCTGGTGGCGATTGGCGTGGCCGCCACGGCAATCTCGCGCGCGGTTGCTGAGGGCGCTGTTGTTCGCATCGGACGCGGTCTTTACCAACTGCCAGACAGTGAACCGGATCTGCATTCGGCGCTGATAGAGATCGCCAAACGTACTCCGAAAGCTGTCATCTGTCTGACCTCGGCGCTGTCTTTTCACCAGCTGACTGACCAGCTGCCGCGCAAAGTCTGGATCGCCGTTGGCGCGAAGGATTGGGCCCCGAAGATCGACTACCCCCAAATCCGCGTTGTGCGGTTTCGCGAACCCTATCTGACAAACGGGCTTGAAGTTCACAACATCCACGGCGTCGATGTGCGCGTGTATTCCATCACCAAATCGATTGCTGACGCCTTCAGAAACCCGAAGCTGGTTGACCGGTCTGTGGCCATCGAGGCCATGAAGTCGGCGCTCAACGACCGCAAAGCAACGCCAGGACAGCTGGCAGAGGCCGCCCAGCAAAACGGGGCATGGAACCAGATGCGCCCCTATCTGGAGGCGCTGACATCCAATGGCTAAACCACCCAAGGATATCGCGGCCTCCGTCCGGCAACGGCTGCTCAACCTTGCACGGCAAGAGGGGCAGGTCTTCGATGTCGTCCTCGTTGCCTTTGGCCTTGAGCGGCTGGTCTACCGCCTGTCCGTCTCTGATTATCGTGATCGCTTCGTCCTGAAAGGCGGGATGCTGGTCACGCTCTGGACAGCCGACACTGGCAGGTTCACGCGGGACATAGATTTCCTGGCATTCGGCTCCGACGAAGAGGCCGCGTTGAAAGAAGCCTTTTCAATGATCCTTGCGATCGACGGCGGTGACGGCCTGATCTATGACGCGGCCAATCTGACGGCCGCCCCTATCCGCGAAGATCAGGTTTACGGTGGCATGCGCCTGCGCACGACCGCCTATTTGGGGGCCACCCAGATTCCGATCACCGTGGACCTCGGGTTCGGCGATGCCCTCGGCGACCCAAAATACCAGATCGACTATGCTTCCCTTTTGGATTTTCCGGCAGCATCCATTCGTGCCTACTCCCCTGCGACCGTCATCGCCGAGAAGTTCCAAGCGGTGGTCGCGCTGGGCATCGCCAACAGCAGGATGAAGGATTTCTATGATCTGTGGACACTGCCAAAGGCAGTCAAGATCGATAGCCAGGAATTGGTCGACACGATCCGGGGAACGTTCAACCGGAGGGAAACCGCCATTCCGACGACCTGTCCGGTGGGTCTTTCACCCGAGTTTTCAACCGAACAAGGCAAGGAAACGCAATGGCGCGCGTACTCCAGCGGCACCACGCTTGAAGGAAAGCCGCTGGCAGAAGTCACTGCGGAAATATGGTCGTGGTTGGAACCAGCATGTCAGTCAGCATCATGAAGCCCGTCGCTGCCTGCCAATGCCCGCGTATGCCCGCCGTTGCCGTTTTTCTGTTCTGGTGTTGATGTGGCGTTGATGTAGAATGCCGAATGCAAAAAGCGCCCCGAGGGGCGCTTTGCAAGTCTTTGTTCTTACGAGAAGATTTGGTTGCGGGGGCAGGATTTGAACCTGCGGCCTTCAGGTTTTGAGCCGCCTCTACCGGAAGGATGGTTATCCTTTGAATTCAGCGGGTTACGAAACAACACTTTGATCTGAAATCAGTTTCCCGCCCGAATTTGCCGCTGCGAACCGCAGCAGACGGGTCTAAACGGGGAACAAGGTAGTGTTCTCCACCTGACGGATGGTTCCCGTTGTCGTTCTGGTGTGCTATTCTCGCGGCATGAGACGCGATGGAATCTGCCTATACCTTGCGGGATCTCGTGCGCAACAACCCGATCGCCGCCCAGGCGGTGCAGGTGCTGGTGAACAACCTCGTCGGGCCCGGCATCCGGCCGCGCGCCGCTTCCACCGACCCGAAGGTGAACAAGGCGGCCGATGAACTCTGGACGCGCTGGGCCGCGGAATGCGATGCCCACGGCCACACCGACTTCTACGGCCTGCAGAACCTCGCCGTCCGCGAGATGATCGAGGGCGGCGAGGTGCTGGCGATGCGGCACCCGCGCCGGGCCTCCGAAGGGCTGTCGGTGCCGCTGCAGGTTCAGGTGCTGGAGGCCGATCACCTCGATTCCGCGCGGGTCGGCGCCTCCCCCGCGGGCGGACGCACCGCGCTGGGGATCGACTACGATGCGGCTGGGCGGCGCGCAGGTTACTGGCTGTTTCCGAACCACCCGGGTGACCAATTGCCCGGCCTCGCGCGTCAACTGCAGTCGGTGCGGATCGGCGCGGCCGAGATCGCACATCTCTTCGAGCGCCAGCGGGTGCAGAACCGCGGCACGCCCTGGGGTGTTCCGGCGATGCGGGCGATCCGCGATGTCGATGACTGGCAGCGGGCGGAACTGGTGCGCAAGAAGACCGAGGCCTGCCTTGTCGGCATCGTCTTCGGCGCCGACGAGGCCGACCAATCCATCGCTCCGATCGTGCAGGACAGCGCGGGCAACCGCGTCGAGCAGTTCGAACCGGGTCTGATCGCCTATGCCCGCGGCGGCAAGGACATCAAGTTCAACCAGCCCTCCGGCACGGCGGGCGTCTACGAATGGCACCGGGTGCAATTGCACATCATCGCGGCGGGCTTCCGGGTGCCTTACGCGTTGATGACCGGCGATCTGAGCCAGACCAACTTCTCCTCGAGCCGGGTCGGCCTCAACGAGTTCCGCCGCATGATCGACCAGCTGCAATGGCAGACCATCATTCCGATGTTCTGCGCGCCGGTCTGGCGCTGGTTCATCACGATGGCGCAGTCGATGGGCAAGCTGCCCGCCGGGATCGACATTCCGGCGGACTGGGCGCCGCCCCGGTTCGAAAGCGTCAACCCATTGCAGGATGTGCAGGCGGACCTTCTCGAAGTGCGCGCAGGGTTCTCGAGCCTGCCGCAACAGATCGCGCGGCGCGGCTACGATCCGGAGGCGCTGATCGTCGAATGGGCGGATTTCGCCGCCAAGACCGACGCGCTGAACCTCCTCTTCGACAGCGACCCGCGCAAGCTCTCGAAAGCGGGCCTTGCCCAGATGACCGCGTCCGACGGCACCCCGCCGGACCCGGCCCAGAATACCTGAACGGGAGTTCACCTTGCCCATCCCAGCCCCCCTCACGCTCGAGCTGCCCCGGCTCGAGCGCAGCGCCAGTCTGCGCGCCGAGTCCGCGAACCTGCAGGCCCGCACTGTCGATCTGGTCTGGACCACCGGCGCGCCGGTGCTGCGGCCGCGCTTTCTGGACGATCCGATCCTTGAGACGCTGTCGCTTGATCCCGGCGCCGTCCGGCTCGAACGGCTCAACGGCGGCGCGCCGTTCCTCGCCTCGCATGACGCGCGCTCGCTCGCCTCGGTGCTGGGCGTCGTGGTGGAAGGCTCCGCTCGCATCGAACAAGGCCAGGGCGTCGCCACGGTGCGGTTCTCCGACCGCGCCGAGGTGGAGCCGATCTTCCGCGATATCGCGAACGGCATCCTGCGCAATGTCTCGGTCGGCTACCGCGTTCATCGCTACCAGATCAGCAAACGCGATGGCGCCCCTGAAGACTGGCGCGCCGTCGACTGGGAACCCCTGGAGATTTCCGCCGTGGCGATCGGCGCCGATCCGGGCGCCACCGTGCGCGCGGCCGAGAGCGGCGATGCCCCGCTCTACCCTTGTGTCCTGATCCGGCAGGACGAGTCCCCCGCGCCCGGCGCGGCTACACCGAAAGGAGCCCCCATGCCTGAAACCACCCCGGCGGCAATTGTCGAAGACACCGCCCGCACCGCCGCGCCGATCGAGACCCGCGCTGCACCGGCCGCCCCGGTCACCGCCCCGGCGGCGCCTGCCCCCTCGGCGCCCGATCCAGCGGCGATCCGCGCCGAGGAACGCTCCCGCGTTGCCGAGATCATGGCGCTTTGCACCCGCCACGGCATCGAGGCCACGGTCTCCGGCGATCTGATCGCCCGCGGCGTCACGCTCGATGCCGCTCGCGCCGCAGTGCTCGACGCGCTCGTCGACCGTGACCCCTTCGGCGGCCGTGTCAACGAGCCTTCCTTTGCCCAGGCACGGGGCAGTGAAGCGGGCGAGATCGCCTATCGCGACGCGATGACCGAGGCGCTGCTGCATCGCCACAACCCGGCAGCCCATCCCCTGCCCGACCGCGCCCGCGAGTTTCGCGGGTTGAACCTGATGGAACTGGCGCGCCACGCGCTGGAGCGGCGCGGCACGCCGACGCGCGGCCTCGCCAAGATGGACCTTGCCCGCGCCGCCTTCGCAACGCGCGACGGCGGCGGCTACCATTCGACCAGCGATTTTGCGGCCATCCTCGCCAATGTCGCGAACAAGACGCTGCGGCAGGCCTATGACGGCACGGCGCGCACCTTCACCACCTGGGCGCGGTCGGCCACCATCATGGACTTCAAGCCGGTGCAGCGCACCCAGCTCGGCGGCGCGCCGGATCTCCAGCAGGTGCTGGAATCGGGCGAATTCCATTACGGCACAATTGGCGAGGGCAAGGAGGTCTATGCGCTCGCGACCTACGGCCGCATCGTGGCGATCACCCGCCAGACGCTGATCAACGACGATCTCAACGCCTTCACCCGGGTACCGGCGGCCTTCGGCGCGTCGGCGGCGGACCTCGAGAGCGATATCGTCTACGCGATCCTGACCCAGAACCCCACGATGGCCGATGGCACTGCGCTCTTCGACGCCGCCCACGGCAACCTCGGCACCGCCTCGGTTGTCTCGGAAGCGGCGCTCGCCGCGGCCTACCGGATGTTCGGCCAGCAGCGCGGGCTTGAAGCGCGGCTGATCTCGATCCTGCCGCGCTACATCCTCGTGCCGCCGGGCTCGCGCTCGGTCGAAGCGCGCAAGCAGATCACGGCCACCACGCCCGCCAACACGGCGGGCGTCAACACCTTCGCCGGTCGGCTGGAAGTGATCGAAGAGCCGCGGCTGATCCCCACCGCGGGCCAGGACCCCTGGTTCCTTGCCGCCGATCCGGCCCGCATCGACACGGTGGAATACGCCTACCTCGACGGCCAGCAGGGTGTTTACACCGAGACCCGCGCGGGCTTCGAGGTCGACGGCCTCGAGATCAAGGCCCGCCACGACTTCGCCGCCAAGGCGATCGACTGGCGCGGCCTTCTGAAGAACCCCGGCGCCGCCGCCTGATCCCCCCGCAAGGAACTTTGCCATGAAGAACTATGTCTCGGCGGGCGATACGCTCGTCATCACTGCCGCCGCCGCGCTGAAGTCTGGCGACGGCGTCCTCGTCGGCGCCGCCTTTGGCGTCGCCACGGGCGATATCGCGCTGGGTACCACCGGCGTGATCGCCCTCAGCGGTGTCTTCGATCTGCCGAAGATCGCCAGCCAGGCCTGGACGGTCGGCCAGAAGGTCTACTGGGACGGAGCGGCCTCACGCTGCACCGGCACCGCGAGCGGCAACACACTGATCGGCTTCGCGGCCCTGGCGGTCGGCAGCGGCTCGACCGAAATCCTCGGCCGCGTGAAGCTCAACGAAGCGGTCGTGTGATGACCGCTTTCGCCGCGGCCGTCGACGCGCTCTTCCGCGACCCGCATCTGACCGAGCCCGCACTCTACCGGGCGGGGGGCAGCGGCGATGGTGTGCCGGTGCGGATCGCACGTCGGGCCCCGGACGTCCTCACGCCTTGGGGCGAGGCGCGGATCGTGAGCGATACGACCCTGGTCGAGGTCCGTGTTTCCGACCTGCCCGAACCGCGGCCGGGCGATCTGATCGTGCTCGGCGCCGAGAGCTTCCTGATCCAGGGCGAGCCGCTGCGCGACCGCGACCGGCTGATCTGGACCCTCGATCTGAGGCCGGAATGAAGCTGAAGCTCGAGATCAATCCCGACCTCGTCACGCTGATGCAGGCGGAGATCGCGGCAGGCGAGCGGGCAGTCTCGGCCGCGATGCGCGCCGCGGGCGGCGACCTCAAGGCCGCCTGGCGCGGTCAGATCACCGGCGCCGGGTTGGGCACCCGCCTTGGGAACTCGGTCCGGCTCGCAACCTACCCGAAGGGCAGGGACAGCCTGAATGCCGCCGCGCTGGTCTGGTCGAGTGCCCCGGTGATCGTCGGCGCCCATGACTCGGGGCCGCTGATCCGGTCGCAGAACGGCTTCTGGCTGGCGATCCCAACTCCGGCCGCGGGCAAAAGCACGAAAGGCGGCCGCATCACTCCCGGCGAATGGGAGCGCCGCACCGGACTGCGCCTGCGCTTCGTCTTCCGCCGCAGGGGGCCGAGCCTGCTGGTGGCCGAGGCACGGCTGAACACCAAGGGCTGGGCGGCCGCCTCGCGGGCCAAGACCGGGCGTGGGCTGGCCACCGTGCCGATCTTCCTGCTGGTGCCACAGGTGAGGTTGCGCAAGCGGCTGGATCTGGCGCGGGATGCCGAGCGGGCCATCGACGGCGTGCCGGGGCGGATCGTGGCGGGGTGGATGGAAGGGAAGCTGTGACAGGGCAGTGGACAGTTTCGGGCCATTGGCATATATTGCCAACGTTACAGAGGGCACGCCATGACCACCCGAAACGTCGTTTTGACCGACACCCAGTCCGCCCTCGTTGATCGGCTTGTTGCGTCGGGCCGTTTCCAGAACGCCAGTGAAGCCCTTCGCGCAGGGTTGCGATTGTTGGAACGTGAAGAGGCAGAACTTGGCGCTCTGCGGGATCGGCTGACCATCGGCGTTGAACAAGCCAGATCGGGCCAGTTCGCCGAGGGAAGTGGTGAGGATGCGGTGCGCCGCGCCTTTGCCCGCGCAAGAACCGCCCGGTGATGACCCGTCCCTGGAGGCTGACGCGGCAGGCCGAGGCCTCGCTGGTCGAGATTGCGCGCTGGACGCTGGAAACCTTCGGCCCCCGCCAGGCCGCCGCCTATGAGGACGACCTGATCGCCCGCTGCGCCGAAATCGCGGCCGGGACGGCCGTGTCGCAGGATTGCCGTCGCCTCATTGCACCTGACCTGCCCGAGGATCTGCGCTTCACACGCTGCGGGCAGCATTTCGTCGTGTTCATCGAGGACCCGGCTCAGGTGGTCATCGTCGATTTCCTGCACAGCCGTGCAGACCTCCCGGCAAGGCTGGCGTCCCTTCCCGACCCGAAGGCCGGTTGAGGAAACCGACTCCATTTCCCGCGACTCCAACCCCATCAGCCGCCGGCCCATCACGGCGGCAGGAAATGCCATGCCCACCACTCGCGCCACCGTCCTCGCCGCGCTCTACGCGCGGCTGCAGCCGCTTGCCGCCCTCACCTTGCGAGACGATGTCCTGCCGGAGCGCATCCCGCCTG
>NZ_CBAICG010000076.1:0-7715 GCF_964715405.1 Solirhodobacter sp.
CGGCGGTCAGACCGCTGCCCGTGCCGCACGGATCGCCAGGCGCGCCCAGATCAGGATCGCCTCGTCCTCGGGTTCCAGCAGCACGGCCTCGCCGCCGGTGAACTGATCCCAGGCCGCGGCGTGGCCCGCGCGCAGCACCGTCAGCACCGGCACGCCATTCAGCACCGCCCGCTCGATCGCGGCGCGCAACCCGCGCCCCTCGGCCTCGGCCTTGCCAAAGCGGTTGACCACCAGCAGGTCGACCTTGCCGTCAAGCTGCGCCAACAGGCCCGCCGCCACATCCGCCAGCGCCGCCGGATCAAGCGAGCATCCGGCGGCCCCCGGCCCAAGCTCCTGCGTGATCGGCCGCGCCGCGCCGGTGACCAGATCCTCGACCACCGTCACCTCGCCGCTGCGGCCCGGCCGGATGCCCTGCACATGCCCCGCCAGCCGCACCCCCTCGGCCCGCAGCCGCGCCGCCGCCCGCGCCAGCACGGCATCCACCGACACCCCTTCGGGGCAGCGGATCGCGGCGATCAGGGGGGCATCGGTCATGGTCATTCGCGCTTGTAGGCGTCTTCGTAGCGGATGATGTCATCCTCGCCGAGATAGGCGCCGGTCTGCACCTCGATCAGCACCATCGGCACCTTGCCGGGGTTTTCCATCCGGTGCACGGCGCCCAGCGGGATGTAGACCGACTGGTTTTCGCCCACCAGTTGCTTGGTGTCGTTGATCGTCACCAGCGCAGTGCCCTCGACCACGATCCAGTGTTCCGAGCGGTGGACGTGGCTTTGCAGCGACAGCGCCGCGCCCGGCTTCACCACGATGCGCTTGACCTGAAAGCGCTGGCCGATGACCAGACTGTCGAACCAGCCCCAGGGCCGGTGATCGCGCGGAAAGGTCTCGGCCTGCTTGGCGCGCTTGTCCTTCAGCGCGGCGACCGCCTTCTTGACGTCCTGCGCCCGGCTCATGTCGGCGACCAGCACCGCATCCGGCATGGCGATGGCGATGATGTTGTCCAGTCCGATCCCGACGATCTCCAGCGTCGGCGATTCGGATCGCAGCAGCGTGTTCTCGCAGTCGATCGCCGTCGCCGGGCCCGACAGCACGATGCCGGCCGCATCCGGCCCGGCCTCGCGCCAGACCGCATCCCAGCCGCCAAGGTCGGACCAGGCGCCCTCGAACGGCACCACCGACAGGTTCGCCGCCCGCTCCATCACCGCGTAGTCGATCGAGATGTCGGGCAGCGTCGCCCAAGGCGTCGCGGCAAGGCGCAGAAACCCGAGGTCGGGTTTCGCCTGGGCCAAAGCGGTCTCGACCGGCGCCATCAGGTCGGCGGCATGGGCCGCGAAGGCCGCGCGGATGGTGGCGACGGTGAACAGGAAGATGCCCGCGTTCCACAGATAGCGGCCCGCCGCTAGCATCTCGGCGGCGCGGGCGGCGTCGGGCTTCTCGACGAACCGGCGCAACGGGACGGCGGCACCCGAGCCATCGGGCTCGGCGCCAAGCTCAAGGTAGCCATAGCCGGTCTCGGGCCGATCGGGGCGGATGCCGAAGGTGACGATCTGCCCGGCCCGCGCGGCAGGCTCGGCCGCCGCCACCGCCGCCCGGAACGCCGCCGGATCCGGGATGACATGGTCCGAGGGCGCGACCAGGATCAGCGCCGCGGGGTCAAGCCCCGCCACATGCAGCACCGCCGCCAGCACGGCGGGGGCGGTGTTGCGCGCCTCCGGCTCGATCAGCACGGCGCCGGGGTCGATGCCCGCCGCCGCCAGTTGTTCCGTCACGATGAAGCGGAAATCGGCGCTGGTGATCACCGTTGGCTTGGCAAACCCCGCCCCGGCGAGCCGCCTGGCCGAGGCTTGAAACAGGCTCTCCGCCCCGGTCAGCGCCGCAAACTGCTTGGGGTAGCTCTTGCGCGACAGCGGCCAAAGCCGGGTGCCGGACCCGCCGCACAGCAGAACGGGATGGATCATCTGACTGTCCTTGCCTGAAATCGCTGAAGGACGTCTTGCCCGAATCCCCAGCGCCGATAAAGCACTATCCGCTGTTCCAACGGTTCAGTTCGCCAGTACCAGATCGGCGGGCCTGCTGTCCGCGCGCACCCGCCGCCCGTTCGGCAGATCATTCGCCTCCAGCTTCACCGCGATCTGGGCTTCGCTCAGCCCATAGCCCTGCCAGCGCGCGGTCAGCCGCTGCCGCAACACGTCCTCGGGCACGTCCAGCCGCACCGTCAGATCAAAGAGCCGCGCCAGCCGGTCCCAGGGCGGCGAGGCCAGCAGCAGATAGTTCCCCTCGGCCACGATCAGCTCGACCGACTGCGGGATCAGCCGCGCCCCCGCCCGCGCGATCTCGATCGAGCGGTCGAAGACCGGCACCGCGATGGTCTCCTCGGCATTGGCGCGCAGCCGCACCAGCATCGCCGCCAGCCCGCCCACGTCGAAGGTGTCCGGCGCGCCCTTGCGGGCATGGCGGCCCAGCGCCGTCAGCACCGCGTCGTCGTAATGATAGCCATCCATCGGCAGCACGGCGGCGCGGCCCGGCGCGGCAGCGTTCACCCGGTCCACCAGCGCCTCGGCGACATGGCTCTTGCCCGAGCCCGGCGCCCCGGCGAGGGCGATCAGGTGCCGCGCCCCGGCGGGCAGCGCCAGCACCTGCGCAACGAGGCCGGGAAGGTCGATCCGTTGTTCCACGCCAAGCCTCCGCCGCTGTCGCACCCATCCTAGTCTGGCCAAACGCGCGCGCGAAAGCGGAATCGACCCCGCATCAGGTCGCAATCGGCCCAGACAAGGGGTCGCTTGGCGCTGCACGTTGGGGTGACTTCGACCAGGTTCGCCGTTGCGAAAGGATCGCCCGATGGCACTCGACACGCGCAAAGCCCCCGACATGGCCAACTTCAGTGCCGACCTGCGCATCAGCGATCTGCCCGAGCCGGTGCTGGCGACGCTGCGCCGGAGTTTTCTTGATACGATGGGCGTGGCCGCGATCGGCGCCACCACCGGGATGTCGGCAATTGCCCGGCGCGGCGCGCTGGCGGTGTTCGGCGTGGGCACGGCCGGGGCGTCGCGGATGCTGGTGGACGGGCGCAAGACCTCGCCCGCGGGCGCGGCGATGGCCGGGGCCTTCACCGTCGATGCGGTGGACGCGCATGACACCAACAGCTGGGTCAAGGGCCATGCGGGCTCGGCGGTATTCCCGGCGCTGCTGGCGGTTGCCGACGCCTTGCCGGGGATGACGGGGGGCGAATTCGCCGCCCACCTTGCCGTTGCGTATGAGGTCAGCTATCGCGCGGGCCTCGTTCAGCATGCGACCTGCGCCGACTATCACACCTCGGGCGCCTGGACGGCGGTCGGGGTCGCCGCCGCCGTGGCGCGGATGCTGGGCTGCGACGCGGCAACGATCCGCCACGCCGCCGGGATCGGCGAATACCACGGGCCGCGCAGCCAGATGATGCGCTGCATCGACCATCCCACCATGCTGCGCGACGGTGTGGGCTGGGGCGCGCCCTCGGGCGTCACCGCCGCCTATCTGGCGCAGGCGGGCTTTACCGGTGCCCCGGCGCTGACCTGCGAGGGGGCCGAGGCCGCGCCGTTCTGGGCCGACCTCGGCACCGGCTGGCGCACGGTCGAGCACACGGATTACAAACCCTATCCCTGCTGCCGTTGGGCGCATCCCTCCATCGATGCGGTCGCCGCATTGATGGCCGAGCATGGCCTGACCCACCACGACATCGCGGAAGTGCGCATCCGCACCTTCCACAACGCGACCCGCCTCGCCGGGTATGCGCCGCAAACGCTGGACGAATTCTCCTACGCCATCGCCTTTCCGGTTGCCGTGATGATCGTGCGCGGGCGGCTGGGCGTCGACGAACTGCGCCCCGAGACGCTGAACGACCCCGACATCCTGCGCGTCAGCCGCGCCACTACCCTGATCGACGACGCCGAGATGACGCGGATCAGTGTCGGCAAACGCTGGGCGCAGGTGACGCTGGTCACCACCGACGGGCGCGCGTTGACCGACACGCCGCGCACTCCGCGCGGCGGCCCGGATGCGCCCCTGTCGGATGCCGAGATCCTGACCAAGTTCCATGCCTTCGCCGACCCGGTGATCGGCGCCCCGCGCGCTGCGCGGCTGGCCGATCTGGCGCTGCGGTTCGACACGCTGGACGCGGCGGGATTCGCCGACCTGCTGGATGCCTGCCTGTCGGCGCCCTGAGCGTCACGCCCCCCAGGTGCGATCGAGCAGCGCCAGCCAGTTCTCGTGGCTGATCTTGGCGATCAGCGCCTCGCCATAGCCATGCGTCCGCATCGCGGCTTGCAGCGCGGGCAGGCCGGTGACGTCGCCGATCCCCTGCGGCAGCGTCGCGCCGTCGAAATCCGAGCCCAGCCCGACGCGATCCTCGCCGAGGTTCGCCAGCAGGTGGTCAAGGTGGCGCAGCACCGGCTCCCAGCCCATGTCGGGGGATTTGCGGCCATCGGGGCGCAGGAACACGGTGGCGAAGTTCAGCCCGACCATGCCGTTGGTCTCGCGGATCATCGCCAGTTGGCGGTCGGTCAGGTTGCGCGACGAGGGCGTCACGTCATGCGCGTTGGAATGCGTGGCCACCAGCGGCGCGTCACTGATCCGGGCGACATCGTTGAAGCCCTTCTCGTTCAGGTGGCTCAGGTCCACCATGATCTTCAACTCGTTGCAGGCGCGGATCAGGTCCAGCCCCGCCTCGGTCAGCCCCGGCCCGGTGTCGGGGCTGGACGGAAAGGCGAAGGGCACGCCGTGGCCGAACACCGTCGGACGGCTCCACACCGGCCCGATCGAGCGCAGGCCCATCGCGTGAAAGGCGTAAAGCGCGTCAAGACCGGGGTCGATCGCCTCGGCGCCCTCCATGTGCATGATCCCGGCGATCACGCCGCTCGCCAGACAGGCGCGAATCTCGGCCACCGTGCGGCAGACCTTGAACCGCCCCTCGGAGGCGCGCTCCATCCACAACAGATGCGCGGCCATCGCCAGCGCCACGGGCTGCGCCGCCTCATGGCCGATCAGCGCGGGCAGCGGCACCGTGTAGGGCGGATTGTCCATCATCGCCTCGAAATCGGGCGCGTCATGGGCCATCGGCGAGGGGATGTAGATCGCGAAGAAGCCGCCCGCAAAGCCGCCCTGCTTCATCCGCGGCAGATCGAGGTGGCCGCGGCCCTCGCCGGTCAGCCAGATCGCCGCGCGCTTCTCGGGCGCGCGCAGCAGGCGCAGCAGGATGTCGTTGTGGCCGTCGAAAACCGGGATCATGTCGTGCCCTCCTCCGCCGCGCGATAGCCTTCCGACGCCGTCAGAAGCGCGCGGGTATAGTCCTTCGTCGCCTTGCGGGCGCGCAGACTGTCGCGTGTCAGTTCTTCCACCGCCAGTCCATGCTGCATCACCATCAGCCGCTCGCACATATGCGCGACCACGGCCAGATCGTGGCTGACCAGCACATAGGTCAGCCCGTGCTCGGCCCGGATGCCGTCGAGCAGGTTCAGCACCTCGGCCTGGATCGAGGCGTCCAGCGCCGAGGTCGGCTCGTCCAGCAGCAGCACCTCGGGTTCCAGGATCAGCGCGCGCGCGATGGCGACGCGCTGGCGCTGGCCGCCGGAAAGCTGGTGCGGGTAGCGAAAGCGGAAGCTGGCGCCCAGCCCGACATCCTCGAGCGCGCGCCCGATGCGCCGCTCGCGGTCGTCGAAACCGTGGATGGCCAGCGGTTCCGACAGCACCCGGTCCACCGTATGGCGCGGGTGCAGGCTGGCGTAGGGATCCTGAAACACCATCTGCACCCGGCGATAGAACGCCGCCGTGCGGTGCCGCGTCAGCGGGATGCCATCCAGCATCAGCGTGCCCCCGGTGACCGGCGCCAGCCCCACCAGCGCGCGCAGCACGGTGGACTTGCCCGAGCCGCTTTCCCCGACGATGCCATAGCTTTCGCCCCTGGCAACCGTGAACGAAACCCCGCGCACCGCGCGCACCCGTTCCAGCCCGTGGCCGAAGGTCACCGCCAGATCCTGAACGTCGATCAACCCCATCAGAGCGCCCAATCCGCATCGCGTTGCAGCGTCGGCAGCGGCCGCCGGTCGCCCTCGATCCGCGGCAGACAGCCGTAAAGACCCTGCGTATAGGGATGTTTCGCCTGCGCCAGTTCGGACGCCTTGACCTCTTCCACCACGCGGCCGGCATACATCACCAGCACCCGGTCGCAGAAACTGCTGACCAGCCGCAGGTCGTGGCTGATGAAGATCAGCCCCATGCCGCGATCCGTCACCAGCCGGTCGAGGATGCGCAGGATCTCGATCTGCACGGTGACATCGAGCGCCGAGGTCGGCTCGTCGGCGATCAGCAGGTCGGGCTCGGTGATCAGCATCATGGCGATCATCGCGCGCTGGCCCATGCCGCCCGACAGCTCGTGCGGATAGGCGCGGAACACCCGTTCGGGGTCGCGGATCTGCACCGCCTCCAGCATTGCCATCGCGCGGTCGCGCGCCTCGGCGCGGTCCTTCGCGGTGCGGGTCGCGGCTTCCATCAACTGGCGCCCGATCGTCATCACCGGGTTGAGCGAAAACTTCGGATCCTGCATCACCATCGACATCCGGATGCCGCGCAGCGCGCGCCACTGGCGCACGCTCGCGCCGCGCAGGTCGATGCCGTCGAACGACAGCCGCCGCGCCGTCGCCTTGCCCGGCGGCGGCGTCAGGCCCAGGATCGCGCGGCCGGTCTGGCTTTTGCCCGACCCGCTTTCACCGACGATCCCCAGCCGCTCGCGCCCCAGCGTGAAGCTGACGCCGCGCACCACCTCGGACGGCCCCTGCCGGGTTGGAAAGGTCACGCGCAGGTCTTCGACTTCCAGCAGCGCGCTCATGTCGGCGGCTCCGATCGGCTGCATCTTCCTGGCCCAAATACTCCCCCGCCGGAGGCGTCCTGCCGCAGCCGCAGGAGCCTCCGGCGGGGATATTTTGGCCAAGATGAACGGGAAAGGGTCATTTTCGCGCCTTCGGGTCGAGCACGTCGCGCAAGCCGTCGCCGAGGAAGTTGAAGCCCAGCGAGACGGTGAAGATCGCGATGCCGGGCATCGTGGCGACCCACCAGTCGTCGATGATGAACTGGCGGCCCGAGGCGATCATGGCGCCCCATTCCGGCTGCGGCGGCTGCGCGCCAAGGCCGAGAAAGCCCAGGCCCGCCGCCGTCAGGATGATCCCCGCCATGTCGAGCGTCACCCGCACGATGACCGACGACAGGCAGAGCGGCACGACATGGCCCCAGATGATGCGGGTCGCGCTGGCACCCTGCAGCTTGATCGCGGCGATGTGGTCGGCGTTGCGGATGGTCAGCGTCTCGGCCCGCGCGAGGCGGGCATAGGGCGGCCAGGAGGTGATGGCGATGGCGATGATCGCATTCTCGATCCCCGGCCCCAGGGCTGCGACGAAGGCCAGTGCCAGCACGAGGCGCGGGAAGGCGAGGAAGATGTCGGTGATCCGCATCAGGATGACGTCGATCCAGCCGCCGAAATAGCCCGAACTGGTGCCGATCAGCAGCCCGACCGGCGTCGCGATCACCGCGACCAGCGTCACCACCAGCAGCGTCAGGCGGCTGCCGTAGACGATCCGGCTGAAGATGTCGCGGGCGAGGTCGTCGGTGCCCATGATATGTTCCCAGGATGGCGCGATCAGCCGTTCGGTGCGCAGGTCGCCGCCCTGCACCGGGTTGTAGGGCGCGAGCACGTC
>NZ_CBAICG010000077.1:0-6912 GCF_964715405.1 Solirhodobacter sp.
ATCGACATGTCGCTTTCCGCGGCAACCTTCGCCCCGGCGAGCGTCGGCACCACATCGGTGGCATAGCCGAGCGCGAGGATCGCGTCGTGCAGGCGGCGCAAGAGCCGCGCCTCGTTGCCTTCAGGGGCATCGCGCAGGACGGTGCTGTAGGTCAGGACATGAAACAAGGCGTTGTAGGGAACGGACATCGGCAAAACCTTGCTTGCGGGAACGGCGGAACCGCCGTGCGGCGCCTTCGAAGTCAGGGCCGGTGGCGTAGCCTTGGCAAAGGCGGTCCGCTGCCGCACTAACATGGATCACCCGGTGCCGATCACATCGCGGTGACTGCCGGGGCGGAGCCCTCGTACGGCTCCGGTGTTCGGTGCCACGGGAGGGTTGCGGATGCGGGTCAGGTGGCGGCATGGGACGCAGTGAAGCCCGCAAGAAACGCGGGGAGGCCCTCTCCCGCAGGCTTCACTGGTCATCGGCTCGCGCCGCAGGCCGTCCTGCCAGGGACGGCCACACCTCACCGTGGCCCGGAATCGGGGGGGATGCACTTACCCAGGTTGGTGTTTGCGCGACATCGGGGCCGCCCCTGACGTTGCCGCGCGCTGGCTGGACGGCCCGCGCACCCGCGTTCCCGCGCGGCCTTCCAGAATCGCGCGCGCGTCCTGCAACCGGCCGATCCCGGCCATCCCGCCGCTGGCCCGCACGAAAGCGGCGGCCGAGGCGACCTTGGGCCCCATCGAGCCGGGCGCGAGCACCAGCGCATCAAGCGCGTCGGGGGTGGTGGCGCCGATTGCCGTCTGCTGCGGGCCGCCCCAGTCGGTGAAGACCGCCGCCACATCGGTCAGCATCAAGAGGGCGTCGGCCTTCAGCACCTCGGCCAGCAGGGCGGCGGTGCGGTCCTTGTCGATCACCGCCTCGACGCCCTCCATCCGCCCGGCCGTGTTGCGCGCCACGGGGATGCCGCCGCCGCCCGCGCAGATCACGCAGACCCCCGCCTCGACCAGCAGCCGGATCGCCGCCAGTCCGAGGATGCGCTGCGGCACCGGCGAGGGCACCACCCGGCGCTGGCCGCCCTTGCTATCGGTAACCATCGACCAATGGTGATGCGTCTGGATCAGATTGGCCTGCTCTGCGGTATAGACCGGGCCGATGGGCTTGGTCGGCGCGTCAAACGCGGGATCACCTGCGTCCACCTCCACCCGCGTCAGCAGCGTGGCGCATTCGGCCCCGTCAGGCAGCGCGTTCATCAACTCCTGTTCGATCAGGTAGCCGATCATGCCTTCGCTTTCCGCCCCCAGCACGTCCAGCGGCCAGGGCAGATCGGGCGCGTAGGCCGCACTTTCCAGCGCCAGCAGGCCGACCTGCGGCCCGTTGCCGTGGGCCACGATGATCTGGTGGTCGCGCGCAAGGTCCGCCAATGCCAGCGCGGCGGCGCGCACGTTGGTGTGCTGCGCCTCGGCCGTCAGCGCCTCGCCCCGGCGCAGCAGGGCATTGCCGCCAAGCGCCACCACCACGCGCATCTCAGGACCCGATGGTGGCGACAAGCACCGCCTTGATCGAATGCAGCCGGTTCTCGGCCTGATCGAAGACCACCGAGGCGGGGGATTCGAAGACCTCGTCCGTCACCTCCATGTGGTCGATGCCGAAGGTCTTGAACACCCGTTCGCCCTCCTCGGTGTCGCGGTTGTGCAGGGCGGGCAGGCAGTGCATGAACTTGGCGTAGGGGTTGCCGGTCGCCTGCATGACCTCGGTTGTGACGCAGTAGGCCGACAAGAGGGCGATGCGGTCCGACCAGATCGTGTCCGGCTCGCCCATCGAGACCCAGACATCGGTATAGATGAAGTCGCAGCCTTCGACCCCCTCGCGGACATGCTCGGTCAGGGTGATGCGCGCGCCCGTTTTCGCGGCAATCGCCCGGCACTGGGCCACCAGCGCCGCATCGGGCCAGCACGAGACCGGGCCGCAAAGCCGCACGTCCATCCCGATCAGCGCCGCCCCCACCATCAGCGAGCTGCCCATGTTGTTGCCTGCGTCGCCCATGAAGCAGAAGGCGATATCCGACAGGTGCTTGTGCGTGAATTCGCGCATCGTCATCAGGTCAGCGAGGATTTGCGTCGGGTGGAACTCGTCGGTCAGCCCGTTGAACACCGGCACGCCCGAAAATTCGGCCAGCACCTCCGCATCCTTCTGGCCGAAGCCGCGATACTCGATGCCGTCGTAGAACCGGCCGAGCACGCGGGCGGTGTCCTTCATCGATTCCTTGTGGCCGATATGGGTGCCGGTCGGCCCCAGATAGGTGACATGCGCGCCCTGATCGTGGGCCGCCACCTCGAAGGCGCTGCGGGTGCGGGTGCTGTCCTTTTCGAAGATCAGCGCGATGGTCTTGCCCGCCATCCGGGGCTGCTCATAGCCGCCGCGCTTGGCCGTCTTAAGGCTGGCGGCAAGGTCGAGCAGGAAGCGGATCTCGTCCGGGGTGAAGTCCAGCAGCTTGAGGAAACTGCGGCCGTGCAGATTGAGGGGCATGGGGAACCTTTCAGGCTCAAAGGGCGTCTCGGATCAGCGGGCAGGACATGCAGTGCGACCCGCCCCGCCCGCGGCTAAGCTCTGCACCGGGGATCGAGATCACCTCGACCCCCGCCTTGCGCAGCAGGGTGTTGGTGTATTCGTTGCGCTCGTAGCCGATGACCACGCCGGGTTCGAGGCAGAGCAGGTTGTTGCCGTCGTCCCACTGCTCGCGCGCCGCTTCGTAGGCATCGCCGCCGGTCGGCACGACGCGCAGTTTCTTGAGGTGCAGCGCCTCGGTCACGACTTCAAGGAAGCGCCTGGCCTCGGTGGTCACCTCCACCGCGCCCGCCGGGCCGGGGCGCAGCGAGAAGCACCGGATCGCGTCCGTCACCTCGGCATAGACGGTCACCAGATCGCGGTCGCAGAAGGTAAAGACGGTGTCGAGGTGCATCGAGCCGCGTTCACGCGGGAACTGGCAGGCGATCACCCGCTCGGCGGCCCCGGCGGCGAAGAGCGACCGGGCGATCTGGCCCACCGCCTGCGGCGTGGAGCGTTCGCCCATCCCGATCAGCACCACGCCCTGGCCGATCGGCATCACGTCGCCGCCCTCGACGGTGGCGGGGCCGTGATCGACCATCGGGTCGCCGTACCAGATCGGGAACCCGGCATCCTTGAAATCGGGGTGAAAGCGGTAGATCGCGGCGACGTTCAGGGTTTCCAGCTGCCGGATCGGCCATTTCATCGGGTTCACCGTGACGCCGCCGTAGATCCAGCAGGTGGTGTCGCGGGTAAACAGGTGGTTGGGCAGCGGCGTCAGGATGAAATCCTGCGGCCGCAGCATGGGCGCAAGGATGCCCGTCGCCGGGATCGGCAGTTCCGCCCGGCTCATCCCCCCGATCAGGATGGTGGACAGAAGCCCCGCGTCGATCTCCATCAGATGCGCCAGCAGGTCATCGGCAAGGCCAACGCCCACGGTATTGTCGCTGATCCGCGCCTCCAAGAGCCAGCGGCGCGCGACGGGGTCGCGCATCGTTTCTTCCAGCAGCTCGCGCAGGAACACGACCTCGATGCCGCGGCTTCGCATCACGTCGGTGAACGTCATGTGCTCGATGCGCGCCTGCTTCACCCAGATTACATCGTCGAACAGCATCTCGGCGCAGTTCGCGGGGGTCAGCCGTGCCATTGCCGCGCCCGGGCGATGCACGAGAACGCGCCGCAGTTTTCCAGCCTCGGAATGGACGCCATAGGTGAGGGTCATCGTCTGTCCTGTCGTTGAAATTGGTTCGGGCAGCGTCGTGCGCCCCGTCAGCCTTGGCGTCACCCTGGCAGGTTGCGTCGGCGCGTCCCTGATGCAGGTTGGCCCGACGGCCGGATTTTTCGCCAGTCGCCGGGCGCGGAGATTCATCTACGGCCTCCCACCCTCGGGCCGATCACGCGGAGGTGATGCCCGCCTTGCTGCAGGTCAGCGCCGCCCGCGCTGCGGGGACCGATGATTTAAACGCCGATGGCGCTGACGCCCCCATCCGGATGCTGTCAAAGGACGTCAGATGGAACGCGTTTCCAAATCCCTACGAACCGCCGCCGACAGGCTAGGCATCGTGCTTGCGGCCACGGTCGCCGCCAACGCCTTTGACAGCGCGGCGGGGTATGTCACCTCGGGCCTCAATCTGCGGGCCGGGCACGGGTTATCCCGCGGCGGCCGTCATGGGCGCCGGGGATGCCGTTCTGGTTTACGGCTGCACCACGGGTTACGGCTGGTGCGACGTCAGATGGTCCGGCAACCGCGGCTGGGCCTCGGGCCAGTATCTGCAAATGGATTACCAGAGCCGTCGCGCCCCGATCATGACCGAGGGCGCCGTGATCGGCATTCCCTTCGTGCTGTTCAGCCTCGACAGCTACTGGCAGCAGAACTACCAGAGCCGGTCGTTCTACGGTTCCCGCACCCGCTACCAGGGGCAGAGATTCAATCCGCAAGGCCACGCCGAGACCGGCGCGCGGACCCAGCACCCGGCGCAGGGGAGCGGGGAGCAAAACCACCCGCCCAAGGCGCAGACCGTGCATCCGCAGAAGCCTGCCGGTCGCAAGCCGATCATCCCGGTCTGCGCGCCCGGCAGCCACGCAAGCGGCAACGCCTGCGTCCGGAACTGACGGGGTTCGCCTCAGTCCGCTGACCTGCCCTGCGCCTCCAGATGCGCCTCAAGCAGGTCGCGCTCGCGGATCAGGGCGCGGGCGCTTTCGCTGCCGATCTCGCGTTTCCGCATCATGCGGAAGATCGCGCTGCGCTCGGACCTGAGCGCGGCGAGTTGCAGTTCACGCTCGATGCGCGTGCTGCGGTCGGCCTCCATGACGCCGTCGCTCGGCTTGGCGCGCGTTTCGATGCGCAGGTGGTAGGGGCCCGCCACCAGCGCGGCGGCGGCGGCATAAAGCGCGGCCTCGGCATCGTCGGCGCCGTGGACGCCGCGGATCCGGTCGATCTCGGCGATAGCCGCTTCGGCGGCGGCGCTGCGGGCGCGATCCTTGTCGGCCTCGTCCGAGGGTTCCGGCCCCATCACCTCGGAGCCGAGCAGAAGCGGCAGACCGATGGTTGCGGCGATCAGCGAGACGATGATGACCCCCATCGCGATGAAGATCGCCAGATCGCGTCCCGGAAAGGCGGTGCTGTCGGCCAGCACGACCGGCAGCGTCAGCACCCCGGCCAGCGTAATCGCGCCGCGCACCCCCGCCACCGAGGTTGCCGCGACCAGCCGTCCCGAGGGCCAATGCCCGCCGCCGTCGGCCACCGCACGGAACCGCCGCAGGCCGAGCGACACCCAGACCCAGATCATGCGCACGATCAGCATGGCGGCGTAGATGACCAGCACATAGGCCAGCAGCCACCACGGGTTCGTGTGGCCCGTCACCCGGACGGTGGCGTTGGCACCCTCCAGAATGCGCGGCAACTGCTCGCCGAGCAGCACGAACACGATGCCGTTGGCGACAAACTGCACCGCGTCCCAGACCGAGTTGCGGCGCATCCGCGTTGAACCCAGCGCATTGCCGGAGGCTTCGACCGCGCTCATGGTGACGCCGGCCGCGACGGCGGCGAAGATGCCCGAGGCGTCCAGCGCCAGCGCCGCCTCGTAGGCGAGGAACGGGATCAGCAGGCTGATGACGATCTGCGAGCCGCTTTCCTCGCCGATCCGGCGCGACAGCCAGTCCTTGCCGCGCGCGGTGACCCAGGTGACGCCGACCCCGACGGCAAGCCCACCCCCCGCGACCCAGAGAAAAGTCAGGCCGGTGTCGAGCGCGGAAAAGGTGCCGCTGACCAGATAGGCGATGGCAAAGCGCATGCAGATCAGGCCGGTCGCGTCGTTCAGCAGCGACTCGCCCTCAAGGATGTGCATCATCCGGCGCGGAATGTGGATGCGGGTTGCGATGGTGGAAACGGAAATCGGGTCGGTCGGCGAAAGCACCGCCGCCAGCGCCAGCGCCGCCGCCAGCGGAAGGGTCGGGATCAGCCAGGTGATGAAGAAGCCGACGCCAAACACCGTGGCCACGACAAGGCCGAGGGCCATCTGCACGATCGTCGCGCGATCCTTCAACAGCTCTTCGGTCGGAATCCGCCAGCCATCCAGAAACAGCAGGGGCGGCACGAAAAGCAGGAAGAACACGTCGGGATCGAGCGGAACCTGCATGTGGGCCCGGAGCCCGATGACCGCGCCCGAAGCGATCTGCACCAGCGGCCGCGGAATCGGCAACGGCAGGCTGCGCGACACGATTCCGCTTACTACGACGACAAGCAGCAGCACGAGGTTGGTGACGATGGTTTCCAGCGGCGAGTCCCGTCCACGGCAGCGCACAGCCCCACGATCAGGCGGCAGTGGCACGTCCGCCGCAGTCTAACGGCCGGCAGGGGCAAAGGCCAGTTTGGCGGCGCGGCCCCGCCAACCGCGCGCCCAGGCGTGGTAGATCCCCGATCACAACCGCGTGCCGCATGATCCATATCAGTGCGCGCACTCCCACCGTTTGGTGCATTGGCCCCGCACAGCTTACATGAGAATTTGACATGCAAAGCGGGAAGGTCGCGGGCGAAGCCCGCAGTGCCGACACCGAAACGGCCCGCAAGCATCTTGCCGTCGAGACGGGCTTGCCGCCGTTCCCCGACTACATGATCGACGCGTTCCAGCGCGGCCTGTTGTTCCTCGACCTGTTGCGTCAGCGCGGCAACGAAGAGATCGAGATCACGTCGCGGCCGCTGGCCACCGTTCTGCGGTTCGACCACGACCTGCTCATCGACGGCCTGACCCTGCCGCGCCCGATCAACTATTCGCTGCTGCGCATCCTGCCGCCCGACGGCACCGCGACCGATCCGCTGAAGCGGCCGGTCGTGGTGGTCGACCCGCGCGCGGGGCAAGGCCCCGGCATCGGCGGCTTCAAGGC
>NZ_CBAICG010000078.1:0-6636 GCF_964715405.1 Solirhodobacter sp.
GTATCGGTGCCGTCGGTGCCGCTCGCCGCGCCGGTGGCCAGGTTGATCGTCTCGGCGCCGGTCGTGGCGCTGTAGTCGGCGGTGTTGGTGCCGGTGCCGCCGTCCAGCGTGTCGTTGCCGAGCCCACCGACCAGCGTGTCGTTGCCCGCGTCGCCGTAAAGCGAGTCGTTGCCGGTGCCGCCGTCGATCCAGTCGTTGCCGTCACCGCCATAGATCGTGTCGGCCCCGCCCAGCCCGTAAAGCGAGTCGTTGCCGCCCAGACCGCTGATCGAATCGCCAGTGTTGCCGCCGGTCAGCGTGTCGTTTCCGCTGCCGCCGCTGAGGGTTGCCATGGTTGGTTTCGCGCCTGTGTCTGGTCCGGATCGTTATTGCCGGTAATGCTCTTATTTAGTTTGAATATTCTTGCCAAATCATGGCCAAATTGGGGCTGCAAGCGACGATTTTCCCTGCGACCTTGTCGCCCGCGACAGAAACTGGGGGCCCATGCGTATAAGCATGGCTGCCCGCACCGCGTGGCGGCGCATTTCAAGAGGACTGACCATGACCGACGCCGCCGAACGCCCCGCACCCGAACCTGTGGCGCCTGCCCCGGCCCGGCCCAAGGCCCCTGCGCACCGCGGACGGTGGCGGCTTGTGGTGCTGTTGGTGGTGCTGATCGCGGGCGGCGGTGCCGCGTGGTGGTTCACCCGCGGCGCGGCGCCGGTCAACTATGTTACCGCGCCCGCCGACCGCGGCGCGGTCACCAGCACGGTTTCGGCCACCGGCACGGTGAACCCGGTGCTGACGGTGACCGTCGGCTCGTACGTTTCGGGCGTGATCGCGAACGTCATGTGCGATTTCAACGATACCGTGACCGAGGGTCAGGTCTGCGCCAAGATCGACGACCGCCCCTTCACCACCGCCGTGGCGCAGGCGCAGGCCGACCTCGACCTGGCGCGCGCGCAACTGACCAAGGACGACGCCGGTCTCGACTACGCGCGGGCAAGTTATGACCGCAACGTCCAGATGGTGAAGTCGGACGCCGTGTCGCAGGACACCGCCGACCTTGCCAAGAGCACCTACGATCAGGCGCAGGCGCAGCTTCTGGTCGATCAGGCGACGATCGAACAGAAGCAGGCTGCGCTGGACGCCTCGAACATCAGCCTGGACTACACCGAGATCAAATCGCCGGTGGCGGGCACGGTGATCCTGCGCAACGTCACCGCCGGGCAAACCGTCGCGTCGAGCCTGCAGACTCCGACGTTGTTCCTGATCGCGCAGGACCTGACCGAGATGGAGGTCGACGTGAACGTCAGCGAAAGCGACATCGGGCAGGTGAAGGTGGGCGAGGATGCCAGCTTCACGGTGAACGCCTTTCCCGCCCGCACCTTCACCGGCAAGGTCTCGCAGGTCCGCCAGTCGCCGCAATCGGTGCAGAACGTCATCACCTATGACGTCGTGGTGGCGGTCGCCAATGCCGACCTCGCGCTGCGCCCCGGCATGACGGCCTCGGCGAAAATCGTTGTGGATCAGCGCACTGATGCATTGCGTGTGCCGTCAAAGGCGCTGCGCTACCAACCCTCGACGATCGCGGCGGGGTCGGGCAAGCAGTCCGGGACGGCCTCCTCCGCAGGGGCACCAACGGCCGGCACCACGGCAGGCACGGGCACCACGGCAGGCACGGGCGCCACGGCGGGCGCGGGCACCGCGGCGGGCACGGGCACCGCGGCGGGCAAGCCGGGCACCCCCGGCCGCGTCTGGGTGCTGCGCGACGGCAAGCCGGTGATGGTCTACGTCCGCACCGGGCTCGACGATGGCACCAACACCGAGGTTCTCTCGGGCAAGCTCGAAGCCGGGGATCTGGTGATCCTTGGCGAAAGCTCGGTCGGCCGCAGCACCGGCGCCAGCGGCGGCGGCGCGCTCAGGTTCCGGCCATGAGCCCGCCGCCCGCCGCCCCACCCCTCGCCGCCCCGCCGCTCGCCGCCCCGGTCATCGAGGTGGCGGGACTGACCCGCACCTATGTGATGGGCGATACTGAGGTTCACGCCCTGCGCGGCGTGGACCTGACCATCCGCAGCGGCGAATTCGTCGCCATCATGGGTGCCTCGGGCTCGGGCAAGTCCACGCTGATGTCGATTCTGGGCTGCCTCGACCGGCCGTCCTCGGGCAGCTACCGCTTCGAGGGCACCGACGTGGCGCATCTGTCCGAGGATGCGCTGGCCGAGATCCGCCGCCAGCGGCTGGGCTTCGTGTTCCAGAGCTTCAACCTGCTGCCCCGCACCAGCGCGATGGAGAACGTGGCCCTGCCGCTGATCTACGGGCGCACCGCCTCGGGTGGCCGCGCCGGGCGCAACGCCCGCGCGCGCGCCGCCCTTGACCGCGTCGGCCTTGCCGGGCGCGAGGACAACTCGCCGGGCCAGCTGTCGGGCGGCCAGCAGCAGCGCGTGGCGATCGCCCGCGCGCTGATCAACGCGCCGCGCCTGTTGCTGGCCGACGAGCCGACCGGCAACCTCGACACCAAGACCTCGCACGAGATCATGGAAACGCTGACCCGGCTCAACCACGACAATGGCGTGACCGTGGTGGTGGTGACGCATGAACCCGACGTGGCCGCCTATGCCGATCGCGTGGTGACGATGCGCGACGGCCAGGTGCTGTCGGACGTGGCGACGCCGCACACCGCCGACACCACCACCGGCCCGCAGGCGCCGGTGCTGCCCGACATGGCCGCCACCGGGCGCGCGCTGGGCCCCTGGGCCTTCACGCGGATGATCTTTGCCGTCGCGGTGCAGTCGCTCAACCGCAACCGCACTCGGTCGTTCCTGACCATGCTCGGTGTTTTCGTCGGCGTCGCCGCGCTGATCACCATGGTCGCCGTGGGTCAGGGCGCCAATGATGCGGTGAAAAAGCAGATCGCGAGCCTTGGCACCAACCTCGTGGTGGTGCAGCCGGGCGCCACCGCGGCGGGCGGCGCGCGCGCGGGCGCGGGCAGCGCCTCGACGCTGACGGTGAAGGACGCCGCGGCGATCAGCGCCGAAGACCCCTCGGTGGATTCGGTCAGCTACCTGATCCGGCAGGGCGGCCAGGTGATCTACGCCGACCAGAACTGGCAGACCACGATCCAGGGCGTCAGCCCGGATTACCCCGCCGCGACGAACTGGACCATCGCCGACGGGCGCGGCCTGACCCAGGCCGACGACGATGCCGCCGCCGCTGTCGTGCTGATCGGCCAGACCGTCTACGCCCAGCTCTTTCCGCCGACCGAAAGCCCGGTGGGCGCGCGCATCCAGGTGAAGGGCACCCCGATGGAGGTGATCGGCCTGCTGACCGCCAAAGGCCAGACCGGCTATGGCCAGGATCAGGACGATGTCGTGATGATCCCCTATTCGACCGCGCAGCGCCGCGTCCTTGGCGCCGCCGCGCCAAGTTCGGCGCAGGTGCCGATCGGCTGGATCTACCCCACGCCGCCCAACCCCTATGGCCTGCCGCCGCGCCTGCTGGGCTATGTCAACCAGATCTATGTGCAGGCGACCGGCGCCGATCAGGTGCAGACCGCGATGACCGAGGTGACCGACACGCTGAACCGCGCCCACCGCATCCTGCCCGACCAGCCCAGCGACTTCTCGATCCGCAACCTCAGCCAGATCGCCGATGCCGCGCAGGGCTCCAGCCAGGTGCTGGCGCTGCTGCTGGCCTCGGTCGCGTCGATCTCGCTGGTGGTCGGTGGCATCGGGATCATGAACATCCTGCTGGTCTCGGTGACCGCGCGAACGCGCGAGATCGGGCTGCGCATGGCGATCGGGGCGCGCCGGATGCAGGTGCTGCTGCAGTTCCTCGCCGAGGCCGTGCTGCTCAGCGCGGTGGGCGGCGGGGCGGGTGTGCTGATGGGCATCGCGGCCTCGCTGGCGCTGTCGCACTTCGCGGGCTGGCCCGCGCCGATCTCGCCCACGGCGGTGATCGGCGGCTTCCTGTTCTCGGCCGCCATCGGGGTGTTCTTCGGCTACTACCCGGCCCGCAAGGCCGCCCGGCTGGACCCGATCGAGGCCCTGCGCTACGAGTGACGGGGAGCCTGCTTGAAGCTTGGTCTGGGGTCAATTGCCCGATTTCCAACCCCACGGTCCCGGCCGCACGCCCCTTGCCCAACGGCCTCCGGCCTTGTGGCCAACGTGACCGGGCAACTCTCCCCCTGAGAGTTGCCTTCCCGGTCCCGGGGCACCCGGAACACACTATCCCTCAGAAGAACCCCTTCGGGATCATGCCCGCCGCATAGGCCTCGCGCTCCAGCTCCTCGCGGAAATCGGGGTGGGCGATCGAGATCAGCGCGCGGGCGCGTTCGGGCACCGATTTGCCCTTCAGGTTCACGATGCCGTATTCGGTGACGACATACATCATGTCGGTGCGCGGCGTGGTGACGGTGTTGCCCGGCGTCAGGCGCGGCACGATGCGGCTGCGCCGGTCGCCGCGCTTGTCGTAGGTCGAGGCCAGGCAGATGAACGCCTTGCCATCCTTCGAGGCATAGGCGCCGCGCACGAACTGCAACTGCCCGCCGGTGCCCGAGATGTGGCGGTGGCCGTCCGATTCCGACGCCGCCTGACCCTGCAGGTCGATCTGCGTCGTGTTGTTGATCGCCACCGTCCGGTCGTTGAGCATGATGCGGTGCGGCAGATTGGTATGATCGACCGGGTGGAACTCGAAATCCGGATTGCGGTCGATCGTGTCATAAAGCGAGCGCGAGCCGAGCGCGAAGGTCGCCACGATCTTGCCGATGTCGATCTGCTTCCTGGTGCCGGTGATCTTGCCCGCGCGGTAAAGGTCGATGATGCCATCGGTCAGCATCTCGGTATGCACGCCCAGATCGGTGATGGCGCTGTCGGCGATCAGGCCGCAGACGGCGTTCGGCATCCCGCCGATGCCGATCTGCAGGCAGGATCCGTCCTCGATCTCGGCGGTGATCAGGCGCGCGACGGCGCGGTCCACCTCGGTGGGCGGCGGGTTCGCCAGTTCGGCGGCCGGGCGGTGGTCGCCCTCGATGATGAAATCGACCTCGGAGACATGCACCCCGGTCTCGACCCCCAGAACATAGGGCAGGCCCACGCATTCCTCGACGATCACGCAGCGTGCGCGCTCGATCACCGCGCGCGACCACAGGTTGGCGGCGGAGAAATTGAAATAGCCGTCCGCATCCATCGGGCAGGTCTTGATCACGACGATATCCACCGGGTCGATGAACCGGCGGTAATAGTCGGGGATCTCGCCCAGGTTCACCGGCATGTAGTGCGACAGGCCCGAGTCGTGCTTCTTGCGGTCATAGCCCGAGAAATGCAGGCTGACCCAGTGCACATGCTTGCCCTCGGGGTCTGCCTCGACGATGGCGCGTGGCCGGGTCGAGAGGCAGGAGCGCACCTTGACGCCGCTCAACGCCCCGATCCGCTTGGCCAGCGCCGCGTCGAAGGTGTCGGGCTGACCGAGCACGGCCCCATAGTCGAGCCACATGCCCGGCCGGACCAGCGCCGCGGCCTCATCCGACGTAATGCGGCGCGCAGGTGCGGCGGCAACCCGTTTCATCATCGCGAGACTCCTCCCAGCGGCCGCGTCTTTGGCGGCGGCCCGGCGCCAGTTTCCCCGTCAGCGGACAAATTGCAATGCCCGATCGCGGGCGGCATCGCGTCAGGTTGCTGACAGGCGGGGCCTGCTAGCCCTCCTGCAGCGACGGTCGACCAAGACCGCGCCACAGGCTGCAACCTGGCGGGCCCGCCCGCCATCCCGAACGGAGAAGACCCCAATGACTCGTTCCCTCGCCCTCGCCCTGACCGCCGCGCTGCTGGCAGGCCCCGCCTTTGCCGCCGGCACCCAGTGCTCGACGGCGCCCGCCGCAAGTTTCCAGCCCGAAGCGACGCTGAAGGCGCAACTGCTGTCCGAGGGCCTGACCGTCAAGCGGATCAAGACCGAAAAGGGCTGCTACGAGGTTTACGCCATCGACAAGGCGGGCAAGAAGGTCAACGTGGCCTATAACGCGGAAACCCTTGCCAAGGTCGGCAATGCCGAAGCCGGCGAGAACTGAGCGCCGGCTGCCGATGCTGGCCCCGCGCCCCGGCCTGGCCGGAACGCGGGTCTGGGATCCGGTGGTGCGACTGTTCCACTGGTCGCTGGTGATCAGCTTCGTGGTGGCCTGGTTCACCCAGGAGGGTGATCTGGGCTGGGTCCACGAATGGGCGGGCTACGCGGCGGGCGCGCTGGTCGGCATCCGCCTGCTCTGGGGCGTTGTCGGCACGCGCCATGCCCGGTTTTCGCAGTTCGTTCGCCGCCCGGCGACCGTGCTGGCCTACCTGCGCGACATCGTCACCGGGCGCGAGGCGCGCTACATCGGGCACAACCCGGCGGGCGGCGCGATGGTGATCGCCCTGCTGGCCGCGATGGCCGCGACGGCGATCAGCGGCTGGATGATGACGACCGACACCTGGTATGGCAGCGATCCGGTCCAGACCCTTCACTCGCTCTGCGCCCACGGCCTGCTGCTGTTGGTGCTGGTGCATCTGGGCGGCGTGGTTCTTGCCAGCCGCCGCCACGGCGAAAATCTGGTTGCCGCGATGGTGACCGGATTGAAGCGACCGGCCGGGCCCCGCGACGTCGATTAGCGTCGCGCCCCGGCCGGGGGGG
>NZ_CBAICG010000079.1:0-6602 GCF_964715405.1 Solirhodobacter sp.
GGCAAGAGGCGCCCGAACAGCGTCTCCTCCGTGAGATCAACAGAAACCCCCTCCAATCCGAACACCGTCAGCTGAAATCAACGAACGAATGACCGGCAGGCCGTCAGCACCAGATGTGGTGGGTGCCGGACTCAGGGGGATAAGCCTTACTCTGATATATTTGCCCCTCAAGATGACCCGAGGCCCACGATAATATTGGAAATGTATCGCTCCCCCTCAACCGCCCGCTATTGACTAGGTCTATTACACCCATAGACCCAACAAACAGGTTCGAGGCCCCTCCAGGCAAAGCAAAGAAGGCGGCGGCAGCGGCCACCTTTGCAGACGAAATGTAGTTAATAATACCGACCGATCTGGCGATCCCAATGAACCACAAGAGAAAGACCGCGAAAACCAGAGAGGCGATTTGAATAGGGGTGAATCTCTTGCCGCCCAAAGTATACATCAGCAGCATCAGCGTTCCGATCGCCAAGGTTCGCCGGGCAACCAGAAAGGCAAGTATGATGACGCAAACGTAGATAAATACTACGATCCGTCTCCTATTTCTCGAACCTAAATACGTCAGGCAAAAAGCAACGAACCCATTAAAAAGCTGATTCACGGTTGAATTCACACTTGATGCATTCGCATATACTGTACCGTAACCCTCATACAATACGGTGTCGGATCTTAAATACTTAATCAAGAGGCCGAAGATTACCGCGAACAGGAAGCAGATCACCAACAGATCAATCTTTACGATCGCTTTGGATTTCGCTTCCCTTGGTTCCCGATGAAGTTTTGCTCCTAGGAAATATGACGCCACGAACAAAGATATAAGCAAAACGGCAGCGACCTTCAATGCTGGATTGCCTTGAAGATCATAGTTCAGCATCGTAAAATGTTGAAATCCAGCCAAATCCGTCGCCAATGGCGTGAGCATTGGCAGCGAAGTCAAAAACGCACCCGCGACAACAAGGTCAAGCCTAAATACCTTAATCTGTTTATACATCGCAATAAATACGAAGGCCACTGGCACAATCGAAGCAAATCGATATCCCGCAACCGCGTTGACCATCACTCCGGCCTCATAAAGGATGGTCAATTTCTGTTTCCGGACATCAGAACCCTCTACGGATCAGGAACCGATGCATCGACATATGGACGAGCACGGAGCGCGCGACAGCGATGACGCCGTAGGCGACGACGAAGCCCGTAAGTTGCCACGCCCAGGTCAAGAACGGGAAAAGGACCAGACCTAACACGAGGAAGCTGGTATTTATCAGCATGGCCTTGCGCTCCAGTCTTCCCATGTTCATCGCCATTGCGGCTGGCCCGAACAGGACAATCGCAAAGTTGGCAAGCGCCATATAGCGCAGATAAGGTGCTGCTGCGACGAATTTCGGGCCGAGCAGCCCGAGGCAAAGCCCGGGCACCGCGATGAACGCCAAAAGCAGCGGCAGCGATACCGCCGCGCCGCTCAACATCGCCCGCCGCATCGTCCTGCGCAATCCCTCGCGGTCGGCGTCGACGATGTGATGGACGATCTGGGCGGCGATGAAGGGATTGATGGCGAGGATCGGGAAGCTGACCATGACGGCCAGCCGTTCGGCGCCACGGATCAGGCCGAGATCGGCGCTGGTAAGGAAGGGCGCGGCAAGCGAGAAGGAGCCAGCCTGAAGCAGAAAGCCCGCCAGCGCGATGAGGGTGAAATCCCACTGACCTTGCCAGAGTTCCTTCGGGTCTCTTGGTGCAGAGCCTTCAACCTGACCTGAACCAACGGCGACCCCGTCGCGCCAAAGAAAGGTGAGGGCCATGAGGCTCACAAGCCCCATCGCCACCACCAGAACGACGGGCGCCAACGATCCGGCGAAGCGCTGCCCGATCAACAGGCCGCCCGCGACGAGAAGGCAGGCGACGACAGAGATCCCGCCGATCTCGAACAGCGGCGATATCCAGGTCCGCCCCGATCCTTTGACGTATCCGGACACGAGGTTCAGTGCGGTCGACAGGGGAAGGGCAAGGACGAAGGCCACCGCACTCCCCGGAAGCACAGGGCCGAACATGCCACTCGACAGCAGCGCCGCCCCGGCGATCGACATGACGACCGAGGGCCAGAGGCACAACTTTGCCGCCGTCCGAAGAAGTCGGATCGGCAGCGCGGCATCGCGGTTTGCTTTCGCTTCGGCGACCGCCCTGATCAGGATCACATCCAGCCCGCGCCGCGTCAGGATGCCGATTGTTCCCAAAAGGCTGACGAACAGTGCAAATTGGCCCAGCACCGTCGGCCCGCCCTGCCGCGCCACGAGGAAAGCCAGGAATGAGCCGCCGACGGCCGCGCCGATGCGCGAGATGAACGTGGCAGAAAAACGGATGCTTGCGCTGAGCATGGCGTGACGCTCCGCTAGAGTTCGTAGCCGAGTTGCTTCATCGGCCCGGCGTAACCGGTCTGCTCCAGAGCCGCGATCGCATCGGGTGAAAAATGCGTCTTCCACCCGCCGACCGACCCTTCGCGGATGAAGGAGATTTCAGCGGTGGCAGGCAGTTCGTGCGTGGCCTGTTGCTTGGCGCGGGTGAAATCATATTTCCGAGCCACGGCGGATAGCCTCTCCGGCGCCAACCGCTGCCCCGTACGGCCGCTGATGACCCGGTCAAGTTCTCCCACCGTGTCACCGCGCAGCGCCTCATAGGTCGTATGCACGGCGCCCTGTCGCCGCACCCAGATTTCGGCAAATTGCGGCCAACTGAATTTGGGGCTTACCGGATCTGCCGCGATGCGGCGGATGAAGGCCGGAAGATTTCCACGGACGTCGTGGTAATCATCCAACGGATATTTTCGCTTGGTCATCTGCACAAGCAAGGCGTTCGAGTGTTCATTCACGAAGTACGAATGGTGGTAGAAAGATACCAAGAGGTCGCGCGGGTCGCGCCATATCAGAACGACATTCCTCAACCCAAGTGGGGATAGGAAGTGACCGTGCGTCACGCTCCTTTCCAAGCGGATGGGAGCGTTGCGCCGGAAAGGAATGTCCAGCGCCTCGGACATCATTTGCGCAAGCCAGGTTCCGCCGGATTTGGGAAATTCATTCACAAGGAGGTACGGCGCTACGCCGGAAAACGCGCGAACATAGAACTTGTGGCGCGCCGCCGCGAAGCGTGACGCGATATGGCGGCCGAAGGGCGACGTCACTAGATCACGCCCCGGTCGATCAGATAGCTGGCGAGCGCATCGCGCGCCATGACGGCCTCGACACTGGAATTGTACGGCCGATCCGGCCTTGGCGCGGCGGTGAGGTGATCGTAGGTTCCTGACGAGAGGTTCGCAAAGGCCGACACGATCACGAAGAAATCCTTGTACTCGAAGGTGCGGCGGACCTCTTCGTCGTTCATCAGTTCTTCGTACATCTTCTCGCCCGGCTTGGCGCCGATCTCGGTGATGTCGACCTTGCGGTTGCCCGCCAGACGTTCCCACATCACCTGCGCGATGTCTTCGATGCGGGCGACCGGCATCTTGGTCACCATCACTTCTCCGCCCCGCGCCAGCCATACGGACTCCAGAACGAGCGACGCCGCCTCGGACAGCGTCATGATGAAGCGGGTCATGCGCCGGTCCGTTAGTGTGATGGGGCCGCCCGACTCGATCTGGCGGCGGAAAAGAGGCACAACCGACCCGCGCGAGCCGAGCACATTGCCGAACCGGGTCGAAGCGAAGATCGTCTGCGGCTTGCCACGCTTGCTGCCGATCCCGTTCACGTTGGTTTCCGAGGCGGCCGTCATCAGCCGCTCGCCCATCAGTTTCGAGGTTCCCATCACGTTGGTCGGGTTCACGGCCTTGTCGGACGAGGTGAAGATGACCCGTTCAACCTGATTGTCGAGCGCCGCGTCGATGACGTTCTGGGTGCCGAGGATGTTGGTGTGAACTGCCTGCGTCGGGCTGTCTTCGCACAGCCCGACGTGTTTCAGCGCCGCGGCGTGGAGGACGATGTTCACGCCCTGCATCCGCAGGCGGAGCGCCTCGCGGTCGCGGATATCCGCCAGATGGCCCGACACCTTCCCGGAGGCACGGTATTGCTCGATCTGGAAGAACATCTCGCTCTCGTTGTTGTCGAGGCAGACGATGTGCGCGGCCGGGCTTTCGCACAACTGCCGGACCAGTTCGGCGCCGACGGTGCCGCAGGAACCGGTGACGAGGACGGTCTTGTCGCGAAACTTCTCCATCACCATCAGTTCCACCTGACCCGCGGCATGATCCGGTCGGTCACGATCCGCGCCCGGTTCTCGATGATCCGTTCCAGCATCGCAGCGACCACATCGTCGGTCATGTAGTGCGGCTTCAGGCCGAGGTCGCTCAGCCCCGAATGGGCCGGGTTGTAGTAGTGTTCTTCCTTCTCCTTGCGCGGGTTCGGGATCGACTTGACGGCGACGTTCAAGCCCATGCGGTCGCCCACCGCCTTCACCCGTTCGGCGACCTCGTTCACCGTGAAGGTTTCGGTCAACTGGTTGAAGATCCGCAGCTCGCCGCGCTTGGCCGGGTTTTCCGCCGCCAGGCGCACGCATTGCAGCGTGTCGCGCAGGTTCAGGTAGCCGCGGGTCTGGCCGCCACCGCCGTAGACCGTCAGCGGCACGCCGGCCACTGCCTGCACAAGGAAGCGGTTCACCAGGGTGCCGAAGATGTCGTCATAGTGGAAGTTGGGGCAAAGCCGCGGATCAAGGTCGGCCTGATCAGTCGAGAGGCCATAGACCGGGCCTTGCATCAGGTCGGTCACCCGCAGTCCATAGGTGCGCACGTAGAACCACAGAAGGTCAGTGTCGAGCACCTTGGTGGTGTGGTAGAGCGATCCCGCCGCGCGCGGGAACAGGAACTTGTCCTTGCGCCCCTTGTGCTCGATCTCCAGCCATCCTTCCTCGATATCGATGTTCGGCGTGCCGTATTCGCCCATCGTGCCAAGTTTCACGATATGGCACTCGGGCACGATGTCCTTGGCCGCCCAGATGCAGTTGAACGTCACGTTCAGGTTGTTCTGGAAGGTCAGCCGCGCCTCGGGAAAGCCGCGCATCGAGTAGGGCGCGGAGGGCTGCTCGGCGTAGTGCACGATGGTGTCGGGCATCGCCTCGCGGACGATGCCGAACATCACTTCGGCATCGGACAGGTCGCCGATGCGCACCTTGATCACATGCCCGGTTGTGGCCTGGAAGATGCGGGCCCGTTCCGACAGGGTCGGGGTGGACAGCAACGCCTCGCTGTCGGTCGCTTCGGCGATCTGGCGGCGCAGATAGTTGTCGGCCACAACGACCTCATGCCCGGCCGCGGCAAAGTCCATTGCGGTCGGCCAGCCCAGATAGCCGTCGCCGCCCAGAATCAAAACACGCATTCAAACACCTCCATCAGTTATGCTTCTCTTTTCGGGCCTCGAGAAAGAACCGGACCGTGCGCCGAAGGCCCTCTTCCAGGGCCACATCGGTCGTCCAGCCCAGACGTGCCCGCGCCTTGGACGTATCCGAGTAATTCCGTGCGACATCGCCATCGCGGGTGGCACCGTAAAACACGTCGGGAAGGGTCATCCCCTCTGCCGCCATTGCGCGCAACAGCACGCGGGTCATTTCCTCGACGGTGGTCTCTTCTGCCGTGGCGATCTGGAAGGTCTCGCCACCGATACCCGGCGTCTGGCAGGCCAGGATCACCGCCCGCACCAGATCCGAGATGTGGATGAAATCGCGCGTCTGCGCGCCGTCGCCATAGATTTCAAGCTTCTCGCCAGCCAGCGTGGCCTTGATGAACTTGGCGACCACCGATCCCTTGTGACCGGAGCCCTCGCCGTAGACGTTGCCGAACCGCAGGGTCACGGTGTCGAGGCCGTAGCAATGGAAGTAGGCGGAGCAATAGCCCTCGCCCGCCAGCTTGGAGGCGCCATAGGGCGAGGCCGGATGCGGCGCCATCTCTTCGTGCAGGGGCGGGGTTTGCACCCCGAGTGGCGCTCCGGACGAGGCGAACACGAAGCGCGGAACCTTCGCGGCGCGGCAGGCCTCCAGCACGTTCAGCACGCCCAGCACGTTGGTCCGGCAATCCGCCATCGGATCAGCGACGGACTGCGGAACCCCGGTGTTCGCGGCCAGGTGAACGACGACATCGGCGCCCCGCGCCATGCGGGCGATCGCCGCAGCGTCGAGGATGTCGGCCTGCACGAGGGAAACGCCCTCCGGCCAGACATCGGCATCGGCGCCAGGGTCGATGTCACGCACCGGCGCCACCTGCGCGAGGTCCTGCCGCGTGCCGACCGAGAGGTTGTCGTAGACGCGGATCGACACCGGACCACGGCCGATCAACTCGGCGATCAGGGCCCGCCCGATGAAGCCGCAGCCGCCAGTAATCAGCCAGTTCATTCGACACCCTCATCGTTTTTCGACGCCACGCCTCGGGCTGCAAAGGCCCGCGGCACAGTTTGTTCCCGAAACGTACCGCTCGTGTCGGGCCTTGTCATCACCTTACCGCCTGCTTCAACGCCTCGATCAGGTCGGTCTTCTCCCACGAGAAGCCGCCGTCGGCGTCGGGCTGGCGGCCGAAGTGGCCGTAGGCCGAGGTGCGGGCGTAGATCGGGCGGTTGAGGTTCAGGTGGGTGCGGATG
>NZ_CBAICG010000080.1:0-6159 GCF_964715405.1 Solirhodobacter sp.
TCCCCGACCGCCACGAACCCGGCACCGGAGAACTGGACGACGTTCGCGTGCTGCGCGCGCTGGATGCGCTCGACTACACCGGATTCGTCGGCTGCGAATACCGCCCCGCAGGCGACACGGTGGCCGGGCTGGGATGGCTGCGGGCCTTCGCCAAACCCGCGTGAGGCCTGGCGAAGACCGCGGTTTCAGCCCGCGATGAAGTCGCGGTGCAGCGCCCAGTCGGCTTCGCTGAAGCGCGCGCTGGCGAAGTTGCGCTGGTGCCAATAGGGGTAGATCAGCGGGATCGTGCTGACCTCGGTCAGCCGCTTCGTCTCGTCCTCGGACAGCTTCAGCCCGACCGCGCCGAAGTTGTCGCGGAACTGCGCTTCGTTGCGCCCGCCGATCACCAGCGAGGTGATGCCCGGCCGCCCCAGCAGCCAGGCCAGCGCGATCTGCGCGGCCGAAACACCGCGTGCCGCGCCGATCTCGACCAGCACATCGACGATGGCCCACAGCTTTTCCACATCGCGGATCGGCGGTTCGGTCCAGCCCGCGAACTGGCGCGAGCCTTCGGGGGCCGCCTGGTCGCGCCGGTGCTTGCCGGTCAGCAACCCTGCGGCCAGCGGGCTCCAGACCAGCACGCCCAGCCCTTGATCGACCGAGATCGGCAGCAGTTCATACTCCGCCTCGCGCGCTTCGAGCGTGTAGTGGATCTGCTGGGTGACGAAGCGGGGGCGGCGGTCGCGATCGCTGACGGCGAGCGATTTCATCACATGCCAGCCCGAGTAGTTCGAGCAGCCGATATAGCGCACCTTGCCCTGGCTCACGAGGGTATCGAGGGCGGCGAGCTTCTCCTCGACCGGGGTCGTGCCATCCCATTCGTGCATGTAGTAGATGTCGATGTGGTCGGTGCGCAGCCGTTTCAGGCTGCGTTCGCATTCCCGGATCAGGTGGTGGCGCGACACGCCCTCGTCATTCGGGCCGTCGCCGGTTCGCATCCGTGCCTTCGATGTGATCAGCACACGGTCACGGCGCCCGTCGAGCACCTCGCCGAGAATCTCCTCCGCCAGCCCGTTCGAGTACATGTTCGCGGTGTCGAACAGGTTGACACCTGCGTCGATGCAAAGATCCACCAGCCGCCGCGCCTCGGGCACGCCCTGCTGGCCCACCATCGCAAAGGGCCCGGCGCCACCAAAGGTGAAGGTGCCCATCGTCAGCACGGACACCTTGAGGCCCGAGCGGCCAAGCGTTCTGTATTCCATCGTCATCTCCTTGCGGTTGCCGGTTGCGGCCTCAGGGGGTCAGGCAGGCGCGCACATGCGCCATTCCAAGTTCGGGGCTGGTCAGCACCGGCGTCGCGCCAAGATCGGCCCGCACCGCCTCCAGCGCGCGGGCCATCGAGGCCTGCGCCAGCACGATCACATCGACCTCGGGCGCCATCGCACGCAGGCTGGCGGCCACCCGCGCATCATGCCCGGCGACGTCGCCTGCCTGCAGCAGCGCAAAGGCGCCCTCGCTGACTCGCGACACCACGGTGACATCGGCGCCCTGCCGGGCGGCTGTTTGCTGGATCAGCGTGGTGGTCGGGCCAAGCGTCGTGTGAAGCGTCGCAAGGACGCCGATTCGCTGCCCTGCGGCCACCGCCGCGCGGGCCATGCCTTCGTCGATGCGGAACAGCGGCACCGGGCACAGCGGGCGCGCGGCCTCTACCGCCGGGCCAAGCGACGAGCATGTCACCACCACCGCCGAAGCGCCCGCATCGACCGCCGAACAGACCAGGCCGAACAGCCGCCGCATGGTGACCTGGGACAGGTGGCCCTCGCGGATCGTCGTGCGCAGCAGGCTTTCGTCAAGCATGTTGAAGGTCGCCCAGTCTGCGAAGTGCTGGCGCGCAAGCACATCAAACACCGGAATCAACCCCGCGACGGTGTGGATCATCGCGAGCGGCCCGATCGTGACAGGGGCGGGTTGGGGCATGACGACCTCCTCGTGTGTCGCGGAACCTGTCTCCACGGCGGGGCTCCCGGCAGAGACATGACAGCGCTGTCAGATAAGCGATACGAACAGCCGGGTGCAACATGAAAGTCGCGAACGGAGGCCGCGCGGCTACAGGGCGATTTCGCCGCGCGGCCCGGTTACGCCGAAGGTCTCGGGTGCCGCACTTTCCTGATTGACAACAATCACGACTCGCACGCATCATGACAGCGCTGTCAGCATCACGGAAATGACAGCGCTGTTTGGCGAGTGTGACCGAAAATATTGTCAGGTGTTTGCACCGACTGCGCCGCAACGAAGAGGGCCTTCAAGGCTCGGGCACGCAGACACGGTTCCTCGCGGGGCCTCGGGGTAGACGTCGCAAGAGCGAGGAAGCTATGGGGGAGAAGCGTTCATGGCGTTTGCAACTGATGACGTCGCGCCGTCCGAAAAGATGAACACGCGCGCATTCCGGTCGTTGGCGCGACTGTGGCACGTCCGCGAGGTCAACGTGCTGATCGCCCTTCTGGTGGTCGGGGGCCTGATCAGCCTTTTCACGCCGTACTTCCTGACAGTCGACAACCTGATGGGAGTGTCGCGGGCCTTTTCGCTGACCGCGATCATGAGCATCGGCATGGTGATGGTCATCATCACCGGAGGGATCGACCTGTCTGTGGGCTCAGCGATGGGTCTTGCAGGGCTGGTGACGGCGCTCTGCTTTGACTCCGGTCTGTCGCAGACGGTCAGCATCGCCGCCGGTCTGGGCGTGGGGGTCGCCTTCGGGATCACCAACGGACTGCTGATCACTGCGATTGGCCTGCCGCCCTTCATTGCGACGCTCGGCACGCTGAGCATCGGGCGCGGCATGATGTACATGATTACCCACGGCGTTCCACTGACCCCGACAACGCCGGACAGTTTCGCCGCGCTCGGCCAGGGTTATGTTGGTCCGGTTCCGGTGCCTGTGGTGATCCTTCTGGTCCTGATGGTCCTGTTCTCGCTGATCATGGTGCGCACCCGCTTTGGCCGCCATGTCTATGCGACCGGCGGCAACGAAATTGCTGCCCGGATGAGCGGCGTCAAAACGAGTCGGGTGAAGCTGGCGGTCTATATCCTGTCTTCGACAATTTCGGCTCTGGCCGGCGTGATCGCCTTCTCGCGCTACCTCTCGGCCGAACCCGCCTCGGGCTTCGGCTCCGAACTGGACGTGATCGCTGCCGCGGCGATCGGCGGGGCCAGCCTGTCGGGCGGTATCGGCAGCGTCACCGGGGCCGTCATCGGGGCAGCGTTGGTCGGCGAGATCGCCAACGGCATCGTCCTGCTCAACATCAACACCTACGCGCAACAGGCCATCACCGGCGGCGTGATCATCATCGCCGTCAGCCTCGACGTGTTGCGCAATCGGATTGGAGGAGGAACCTGACCACCAGGCGAGGATCGACGACTAACTTGAACGTGAATACGTCAACGTCAACAGGCCCGATCAGACACCGTGATCGGGTAGGAGGAGAAACTGATGCGTAATTTTCTGAAAACTGCCGGAGCCGCCGTTGTTCTTGCCGCACTGCTGGGAAGCACCGCAGCGATCGCCAAGGACATCACCATCGCCGTGGTTCCCAAGGTCGCCGTGCCGTTCTTCGACGACTGCAACAAGGGCGCTTCGGATGAAGCCAAGGCGCTCGGCGTGAACTACCAGTGGGTGGTTCCGGCCAACACGCAGGGCGCGACCCAGGTCAAGATCATCGAAGACCTGATGGCGCGGCATGTCGATGGCATCGCGATCTCGGTGAACGAGCCGAAATCCGTCGAAGGCATCATCAAGCAGGCGATGGCGGCCGGGATCAAGGTTGTCACGTTCGACAGTGACAGCGCTAACAGTGGTCGGTCGATGTACATCGGCACGATCAACAAGCAGGCTGGCGTCACAATGGGCGAATCAATGGCCAAGGCGCTGGGCGGAAAGGGCGAGATCGCCATCGTCACCGGCCAACTTGGCGCCTCGAACCTCAATGAGCGGATCGACGGCGTGAAGGAAGCGCTGGCGAAGTATCCGAACATCAAGGTCGTGGCCACCGAAGGCACCGAGGACGACTTGGCCAAGGCTGTTTCGGTGACCGAAGCGCTGCTGCGCGGCCACCCGAACTTGGCCGGCATCTTCGGCATCAGCCAGGTCGGCGGGCCCGCCGTTGCGAAAGTTCTGGCCGAGAATGAATTCGCGGCCGAGAAGGGCAAGTTGAAGGTGTTCGCCTTCGACGACCTGCCCGACACCATCAAGGGCGTGAAGGAAGGCTTCATCGACGGCATCATGGTGCAACGCCCCGTGACGATGGGCAAGCTGGCGGTCGAGAATCTGGTGAACCAGATCAAGGGCACCGGCGACGCGCCCAAGGACATCGACACCGGCGTGACCGTGGTCGATGCCAGCAACCTCGGCAACTACACGAAGTAAGGTCTCCCTTGACTGGGGCGGAGCAGATTCTGCTTCGCCCCGCTTTCTTGCTGACGCCGCATCCTGCAACCGAGGCTCCGATGACCCCATTTCTCGAAATGCACGGCATTTCCAAGACCTTTCCGGGCGTCAAGGCGCTGAAGTCGGTCGATCTGGACCTGCGCGCGGGCGAGGTTCACGTCATCGCCGGCGAGAATGGCGCGGGCAAGAGCACCCTGATGAAGATCATGACCGGGGTCCTGCACGCCGATCCGGGCGGCGTGATTCGCGTCGAGGGTCATGAGGTCGCGATCAGGGATCCGGTCCACGCCCGCGCCCTCGGGATCAGCATCATTTACCAGGAACTCTCGGTCGTGAACAATCTGACCGTGGCCGAGAACGTCTTTCTGGCACGCGAACCGGTGGGGATGACCGGCTTGCTCAACCGCCGCCGCATGCTCGCCGACACCAAGGCCGCGCTGGCCGAACTTGAGGTCTCAATCGACCCCTCGGCGAAGGTCGGTTCCCTCAGTATCGGGCAGCGCCAACTGGTCGAGATCGCCCGCGCGATCTCCTACCACTCCAAGCTCATCATCATGGACGAGCCGACCGCGTCGCTTTCGCACCACGAGGCGTCCATCCTTCTGCGCATGGTGCGCAAGCTGGCGGGGCAGGGGATCGGCATCGTCTTCATCTCGCACAAGCTCGACGAGATCTTCGAGGTCGCCGATCGCGTGACCGTGCTGCGCGACGGCGAGACGGTGGATTCGCGCCCCATCGCCGAGATGACGCGCGACATCCTTGTGCGCAAGATGGTCGACCGTGACCTGTCGCAGCTTTTTGGTGAACACCACAGCCATGCCACCGACGACGTGCTGCTGTCGGTCCGCGGCTTTGGCGAAAAACGTCCCGGCCCCCGCGGCGCGCGCATTCGCGACGTGTCCTTCGACCTGCGCCGAGGCGAGGTTCTGGGATTCTTCGGCCTCGTCGGCTCGGGCCGCACCGAGGTGATGGAGATGATCTTCGGCAGCCGTTCGCATGTCGGCGAGATTCACATCGACGGCCGCAAGGTTGCTATCGGCAGCCCTGCGGACGCGATCGCGCAGGGCATCGGGTTCGTCACCGAGGACCGCAAGGAGATGGGTCTGGTGCTCGGCATGAGCGTGCGCGAGAACTTCAGCCTGACCCACCTCGGCGACTACTGCACGCTGGACGTGGTGAACCGGTCGCGCGAGACGAACGCCTGCCTCGACTACATCCGACAGCTCGGCATCAAGACTCCCTCGCCCGAGCAGAAGGTGCTGAACCTGTCGGGCGGCAACCAGCAGAAGGTCGTCATCGCCAAGTGGGCGGCGCGCCGCCCCCGCATCCTGATCGTCGATGAACCCACGCGCGGCATCGACATTGGCGCCAAGGCCGAGGTTCATGCGCTGTTGAACCGGCTGGCCGAGACCGGCATATCCATCATCGTCGTCTCTTCCGATCTGCCCGAGGTGCTGGCCGTCAGCGACCGGGTCATCGTGCTGAAGGAGGGGCGGATCAGCGGCGAACTGTCCCGCAGCGAGGCGACACAGGAACGGGTGATCCTGGCGGCAACCGGCTGATCGGATGTGCCTCGGAATGAAGAAGGAACGGAGACTGACATGACCAAACGCATCGTTTTCACCGGCGGCACCGGCAAGGCGGGTCGGCATGCGGTGCCGCATCTGGTGGCCAAGGGCTACGAGGTGCTGAACCTCGATCTCAAGCCGCTCGACCTGCCGGGGGTGAACACCCTG
>NZ_CBAICG010000081.1:0-5858 GCF_964715405.1 Solirhodobacter sp.
GCGCCTCCTCCAGCCGGGCGATCCGCCGCCCCACGGTGGCGGGGTCGATCTTCAGCACCCGCCCCGCCCGGCTCAGGCTTTCGGCCCGCGCCACGGCAAGGAACACCCGCAGGTCATCCCAATCGGCCATCCGCCGCCCCTTTGCAGAATTGCAAAACCCTTTTGAAATCTTGCCCCTTTTCCCGGCAAAAACGCAAGCCTAGGATGCCCCCAACGCGATATCGGAGGAGAAGGCGATGAACGAACTCAGCCACTGGATCAACGGGCGTCATGTGAAGGGCACCTCGGGCCGCTTTGCCGACGTGTTCAACCCCGCCACCGGCGAGGTGCAGGCCCGCGTGCCGCTGGCCTCGAAGGCCGAACTGGATGCCGCCGTGGCCGATGCCGCCGCCGCGCAGCCGAAATGGGGTGCCACCAACCCGCAGCGCCGCGGCCGCGTGATGATGGAATTCGTGCGGCTTCTCAACCGCGACCTGGACAAGCTGGCCGAGGCGCTGAGCCGCGAGCATGGCAAGACCCTGCCCGACGCCAGAGGCGACGTGCAGCGCGGGCTGGAAGTCATCGAATACTGCATCGGCGCCGCGCAGATGCTGAAGGGCGAGTTCACCGACAGCGCCGGCCCCGGCATCGACATGTATTCCATGCGCCAACCCCTTGGCGTTGCGGCCGGAATCACCCCGTTCAACTTCCCCGCCATGATCCCGCTGTGGAAAATGGGCCCGGCGCTGTCGGCCGGGAACGCCTTCATCCTGAAACCCAGCGAACGTGACCCCTCGGTGCCCCTGATGCTGGCCGAACTGATGAAGGAGGCGGGCCTGCCCGACGGCATCCTGCAGGTGGTGAACGGCGACAAGGAGGCGGTCGACGCCATCCTCGACAACCCGACCATCGCCGCCATCGGCTTTGTCGGCTCCACCCCGATCGCGCAGTACATCTATGGCCGCGGCTGCACCAACGGCAAGCGCGTGCAGTGCTTCGGCGGCGCCAAGAACCACATGATCATCATGCCCGATGCCGACATGGATCAGGCCGCCGACGCGCTGATCGGCGCGGGCTTCGGCGCGGCGGGCGAACGCTGCATGGCGATCTCGGTCGCGGTTCCGGTTGGCGACGCCACCGCCGACGCGCTGATCCAACGCCTGATCCCGCGCATCGAAAAGCTGAAGGTCGGCCCCTATACCGCTGGCAACGATGTGGATTATGGCCCGCTGGTCACCAGGGCCGCGATGGAGCGCGTCAAGGGCCTGATCGGGTCCGGCGTGGCGCAGGGCGCGACGCTGGTCACCGACGGGCGCGACTTCAAACTGCAGGGCTACGAGAACGGCTTCTTCGTCGGCCCGACGCTGTTTGACAACGTCACCCGCGAGATGGACATCTACACCCAGGAGATCTTCGGCCCGGTGCTCTCGACCGTGCGGGCAAAGACCTACGAAGAGGCGCTGGGCTACGCGATGGACCACGAATACGGCAACGGCACCGCGATCTTTACCCGCGACGGCGACACCGCTCGCGATTTCGCCAGCCGGATAAACGTCGGCATGGTCGGCATCAACGTGCCGATCCCGGTGCCGCTGGCCTATCACACCTTCGGCGGCTGGAAGAAATCCGGCTTTGGTGACCTCAACCAGCACGGACCGGACGCCTTCCGCTTCTACACCCGGACCAAGACGGTGACGGCGCGCTGGCCGTCGGGCATCCGCGACGGCGCGGCGCTGAACTTCAAGCCGATGGAGTGACGGAACGGGTGGGGGGCTGTCTGCCCCCCACACCCCCCGAGAGTATTTCCACCAAGAAGAATGGGCAGGGGAGCGGATGGCATGGATTTCGGCCTGAGCGAGGAACAGCAGGCGATCTTCGATATGGCGCGCGACTTCGGGCAGGCCGAGATCGCACCCCAGGCGCGGGCCTGGGAGGCGGCGGGGATGATCCCGAAGGCGCTGTGGCCGAAGGTGGCGGCGCTGGGGCTGGGCGGGGTCTACGTCTCCGAGGCCTATGGCGGCTCGGGTCTGACGCGGCTGGATGCCACACTGGTGTTCGAGGCGCTGGCGATGGCCTGCCCCGCGGTCTCGGCGTTCCTGTCGATCCACAACATGTGCGGCAGCATGATCGAAGGCTTCGGGTCGCAGGCGCTGAAGGCGCGGTTCCTGCCCGGACTTTGCACGATGGAGACGGTGTTTTCCTATGCGCTGACCGAACCCGGATCGGGGTCCGATGCGGCGGCGCTGCGCACCAAGGCGGCGCGGACGACGGATGGGTATGCGCTGACCGGCACCAAGGCCTTCATCTCGGGCGGCGGTTATTCGGATGCCTATATCGTGATGGCGCGCACCGGGGCCGAGGGGCCGAAAGGCATCTCGGCGCTGGTGGTCGAGGATGGCGCGGCGGGGCTGAGCTTTGGCGCGCTGGAGGACAAGATGGGCTGGCGCGCGCAGCCGACCCGTCAGGTGCAACTGGACGGCTGCGCGGTGCCAGGCGCGAACCTGCTGGGCGACGAGGGGCGTGGCTTCGCCTATGCGATGACGGGGCTGGACGGCGGGCGGCTGAACATCGCGGCCTCGGCCCTTGGCGGCGCGCAGGCGGCGTTTGACGCGACGCTCGCCTACATGGGCGAGCGGCGCGCCTTCGGCAAAACGCTCGACCAGTTTCAGGCGCTGCAGTTCCGGCTGGCCGAGCTGGAGGTCAAGCTGCAATCGGCCCGCACCTTCCTGCGGCAGGCGGCCTGGAAGCTGGACGCGAAGGCGCCCGATGCGACGAAGTTCTGCGCGATGGCCAAGCTTTACGTCACCGACGCCGCCTTCGAGGTGGCCAACGCCTGCCTGCAACTGCACGGCGGCTATGGCTATCTGGCCGATTACGGCATCGAGAAGATCGTGCGCGACCTGCGGGTGCACCAGATTCTGGAAGGCACCAACGAGATCATGCGGCTGATCATCGCGCGCAGCCTGATCGGGGCGGCGTGATGGAGGAAGTTCTGATCCGGGTCGAAGGGCGCGCCGGACGCATCACGCTCAACCGGCCGGAGGCGCTGAACGCGCTGACGCCCGCGATGTGCCGCGCGATGGATGCGGCGCTGATCGGCTGGGCCGATGACGCCTCGGTGGCGCTGGTCATTCTCGACGGCGCCGGGCCGCGCGCCTTCTGCGCGGGCGGCGACATCGCCAAGGTCTACGCCGAGGGCATCACCGGCGAGGCCGGGATGGCGCGCGATTTCTGGCGCGACGAATACCGGATGAACCTGCGGCTGGCGGCCTATGGCAAGCCGGTGGTCAGCCTGATGCACGGCTTTGTCATGGGCGGCGGCGTCGGCGTCGGCTGCCACGGCCACCCGCGCGTGGTGGGCGAAAGCGCGCAACTCGCGATGCCGGAATGCGGCATCGGGCTGATCCCCGACGTCGGCGGCACCTACCTGCTGGCGCGCGCGCCGGGGCACCTGGGCGATTACCTCGGGCTGACCGGGGCGCGGATGGGGGCGGCCGACGCGATCCTCGCCGGGTTCGCGGATCTGTTCGTGCCGGAAGCCGACTGGCCCGCGCTGGTGGCGACGCTGTGCGACACCGGCGGCGCGGGCGCGGTGACGGCCGCCGCGATCGCGCCGCCGGAGGGGCGGCTGGCCGCGCTGGCCCCCGAGATTGAACGTGCGTTCGCAATCGAAACCGTGGATTCGATCCGCGCGGCGCTAGAAGCCGCCGAAACACCCTTTGCGGCCGAGGCGATGAAGGTGATCGCGCGCAATTCGCCGCTGTCGATGGCCTGCACGCTGGCGTTGATCCGGGCGCAGCGGGCGGCGCCCGATCTGCCCGCGGCGCTGGAGGCGGAATACCGGTATACTTGGCGCGCGGTGCAGCACACCGACTTCCTTGAAGGCGTCCGCGCCGCCGTGATCGACAAGGACCGCAATCCCCGCTGGCGCAATACCGCGCCGACTGACGCGCAAGTGGCGGCGCTGCTGGCGCCGCTTGGCCCCGATACCCTGACATTCCCGGAGAGCTGACATGCAGATCGCCTTCATCGGCCTGGGCAACATGGGCGCGCCGATGGCCGCCAACCTCGCAAAAGCGGGGCACACCGTCACCGGCTTCGACTCCGCCGCCCCGATGCCCGCGGGGGTCCGGCAAGCGGCCAGCGCCGCCGAAGCGGCAAAGGGCGCCGCGGTCGTCATCACCATGCTGCCGAACGGCGCCATCCTGCGCGCGGTGGCGGCCGAGGTGATCCCGGCGATGGCGGCGGGCGCGGTGCTCTGTGATTGCTCGACGGTGGACGTGGACAGCGCGCGCGCGGTCGCCGTGGACGCGCAGGCGGCGGGGCTTGCCGCGCTCGACGCGCCGGTGTCGGGCGGCGTCGGCGGCGCGACGGCGGGCACGCTGACCTTCATGGTGGGCGGGCCGGATGCGGCCTTTGCCACCGTCCGGCCGCTCTTCGACGTGATGGGCCAGAAGGCGGTGCATTGCGGCGGCTCAGGCGCCGGGCAATCGGCCAAGATCTGCAACAACATGATCCTCGGCGTCACCATGATCGCCACCTGCGAGGCGTTTGCGCTGGCCGACAAGCTGGGGCTGGACCGCCAGAAGATGTTCGACGTGGTCTCGACCTCGTCGGGGGCAAGCTGGTCGATGAACGCCTATTGCCCGGCCCCCGGCGTCGGCCCGAAATCACCCGCCGACACCGGTTACAAGCCCGGCTTCGCCGCCGAACTGATGCTGAAGGATCTGCGCCTTTCCCAGCAAGCGGCCGAAGCGGCGGATGCCGACACGCCGATGGGCGCCCTCGCCCGGCAGCTTTACGAGACCTTCGTCGAGCAGGAGGGCGGCCGCGGCAGGGACTTTTCCGCCATGTTGCCGCGCTTCGAGGGGCGCCATCGCGAATGACCGGCTGGACCGCCCGCGCCCCGGCGCTGGCCGGTCTTGATCTCCGGGCCCGTGCGCGGCTGGAGGCGCTGGTGCCGCGCACGGTGCCGAAGGGCGCCGTGATCTTTCGCGCGGGCGACACGGCGCAGGGCTTCGCGCTGGTGCTGGCGGGCCGGGTCGAGGTCTTCGCCACCGGCCCCGCCGGGCGCGGGATTCTGCTTTACGCCGTGGTGCCGGGGCAAAGCTGCATGCAGACCACGCTGGCGCTGATGGGAGGCGAGACCTACACCGGCGACGCCAGCGCCGCGACCGAGTGCGAGCTGGTCGCCATCCCCCGCGCGCTGTTCCTGGCGCTGATGGAGGATGCGCCCGCGTTCCGCGCTTTCGTCTTCGCCGCCTTCGGCCAGCGGATGCGCGAGATGGTCGCGCTGCTGTCCACCCTCGCCTTCCGGCGGCTGGAAAGCCGCCTTGCCGCGCTGCTGCTGGCACGCGCCGAGGCGGGCACCGTCACCGCCACGCATCAGGAGCTTGCCGCCGCCCTTGGGTCCGCGCGCGAGGTGATCTCGCGTCGGCTGGACGAATTCGCCCGCCACGGCTGGGTCGCGACCGCGCGCGGGCAGGTGCGCCTGCTCGACCCCGGGGCCTTGCGCGCGATTGCGGAGGAATTGTCCGATCTGTGATCAAGGTCACTGACAGGGCGGCGGCAGAGGGATAGGGTTTCACCGCAAGGCCGCACCGGCCGGAGCCAAGGAGAGCCCCATGTTCAAGACCAACGTCGGCAGCACCGACCGTATCATCCGCGTCGTCGTCGGCCTCGCGATGATCGCCGCCTATGCCTTTACCTCGATCGGCGGCACTTGGCATGTCGCGCTGCTGATCGGCATCGTGCCGCTGCTGACCGGGTTGATGTCGTCCTGCCCGCTCTACTCGATCCTCGGGATGTCCACCTGCCCGATGAAGCGCTGATCCGTCAGCCGGGCGGCACGGGCGGCGGTCAGACCGCTGCCCGTGCCG
>NZ_CBAICG010000082.1:0-5500 GCF_964715405.1 Solirhodobacter sp.
AAATAGTTCACGCCGCGTCTGCTTCTTCTTCATCGCGTCGCGAAGACCGGGAAAGGCGGGCTGTTTCGACATCGGCAGGGCTCCCTGGAGGCTTGCCCAAGTCTACCAGATCACGCCGAAAGCGGGAGGTTTTTCAGACGTTCCTTAAGCTTTCTGGTGTGGGCTTCCAAAAAGACAGCCCAAATGCCCCAAGGGTGATCGCAGCGATCGCCACAAGGCGCGGCCACCAGCGATCCTCTTCCGCAATAAATCCGACCGTACCAATCGTCGCTGCACTGCCGGTAACCACCCAGACCAGCACGACGAGCGCGATCGGGTAGACGACCGCCAGCCGAAGCGCCCAATCGTAAAGCCGCCAGTCGCGCGGCCAGCGGGCGATGGGGGTCATGATCGAGCGGTAGAGGATGCGGTAGTCCGGCGACTCAAGGTGGGCGATCAGGCGGGGGCGGAGAGGCTCGTCAGCGATCCAAACCCGCGCGATGACGGTACAGAAGAGGAAGAGCCAAACGATCAATCCGGCGACACCGACACCGAAACCGCTGTGAAATGCGTAGATCACGCCTGCAAAAGGGACGAGCAGGCCGAAATAAACCGAAAGTTGCTTCCCAATATCCAACGGCACCATCCGACTTGCGGTCCTGCTGCAACAAGGCCCGCTTCCCGTCATCCGGTCAAGTGCCGCGCGCCTGAACTGGTGTGGCCCCTTTCCCTTCTCCCCTCATCGCCCTAGGTTCCGGCGCGGCGATTTGGGCGCTGGTGGCGGATGGGTGCGTAATGGATATCGAGACTCCTCCTCCGGCTGCGATGGCCGTGCCTGCGGTGGCGTATTCCGACCGGCGCTGGGTGGCGATGTCGGTGCTGCTGGCGGCGGCGTTCATGAACCTGATCGACGTGTCGATCGTGAACGTGGCGCTGCCGTCGCTGCTGCGGGCGTTCCGGGCGACGGCGGCGCAGATCGAGTGGATCGTGGCGGCCTATATCCTGACCTTCGCGCTGTTGCTGCTGCCCGCCGGGCGGCTGGGCGACATTCTGGGGCGGCGGCGGATGTTCGTGGTAGGGCTGGCGGTGTTCACCTTCGGCTCGGCCTTGTGCGGCATGGCGCCGGGGATCGGGGCGCTGGTGGCGGCGCGGGTGTTGCAGGCCACCGGCGGGGCGGTGATGATGCCGCAGACGCTGGCGCTGGTGTCGGTGCTGTTTCCGCCGCGCGAGCGGGGCAAGGCCTTCGCGCTGTTCGGGCTTGCCTCGGGCATGGCCTCGGTGATGGGGCCGGTGCTGGGCGGGTTCCTGATCGGGCAGGATATCTGGGGGCTCGACTGGCGGCCGATCTTTCTGGTGAACATTCCGGTCGGGCTTGGCGCCATCGTGCTGGCGCTGCGGCTGGTGCCCGAGGTGCGCGGAACGCATCCGCTGAAGCTCGATTTCGTGGGGATCGCGCTGGCGGCGATGGCGCTGCTGGCGGTGGTGTTCCCGCTGATCGAGGGGCGCGAGGCGGGCTGGCCCGCGTGGACCTTCGCGCTGATGGCGGCGGCGGCGCCGCTGGCGCTGGCCTTCGGGCTGTGGGAGGCGCGGCAGGCGCGGCTGGGGCGCGTGCAACTGCTGCCGGTCAGCCTGCTGGCGGATCGTGGCTTCGTGCTGGGCACCGCGCTTTCGACCCTGCTTTACAGCGGGATTCCGGGGTTCTTCGTGGTGCTGGCGGTGTTCCTGCAATCGGGCTTTGGCCTTGATCCGCTGCATTCGGGGATGATGACGATGCCGTTCTCGGTCGGCGTCATGGCGGCCTCGCTGAGTTCCGGGCGGCTGGGCGGGCGCTGGCAGCGGCAGCGCATCACGGCGGGGGCCGCGTTCATGGCGCTGGCGATGCTATCGCTGCGGTTCGTTGTGCTGGGCACCGGCGACGCAGTGACCTGGCTTGGCTTCATGACGCCGATGTTCCTGGGCGGCTTCGGCCTGGGCACCGGCATCTCGCCGATCTTCCAGGTCGTGCTGGCGGGCGTGCCGACGCGCGACACGGGCTCGGCCTCGGGCGCGTTGCAGGCGTTTCAGCAGGTCGGCGGCGCGCTGGGGGTGGCGATCATCGGCCAGATCTTCTTTTCGCATCTGGCGGCCCTGGGCGCCGGAGTGGCGGCGCATCCGGTCTATATCGCGGCGATGGCCTCGGCGCTGGTCTACAACTCCACCGCCTTCATCGCCATCGCGGTGCTGATCTGGCTGGTGCCGCGGCCCGAACAGCACCGCTAGCGGCCCTGCCGAGGCGAAGGGTCAGTAGTTCGCAACCCCGATCAGGTCGAACTGATCCTTGGCCATGCGATAGAGCGCGCCGAACCTGTGCGCGTTGAAAAGGGTCGCGAACTGTTCGCGCTGCTTTTTCGTCAGACCGTTCACCAGCGCGCCGGCCGACACCGGGATGGTGCTGAAGAGCCCCGTCCCGCCGTCGTCTTCGTCGGGCAGGGCAAGCTCGGCCATGCCGCCCAGATAGGCCAGGCCGCGCAGGTTCTTCTTGTCGTTCAGCAGCCGGTCATCGCCGAACCGCGACGGATCGTCCGGCGGCAGGCTCGGCTCGGCATTGATGCGGCCGATGAACACGGCGAGCATGGCTTGCGGATTCTTCGCAAGCGTCCAGTTCTTGCACTCATATTGGAACCACCCGTTCATCTTCGACAGCCCGTCCTCGTAGCCTTTCAGCGCGTCGAAATCGTGCTTCTCCGTTGCGTTGGTGTTGAGCGGCTTGGAATGCCCGGTCAGATATTGAAAGATGGCGTTCTGCCCCGCCATCGGGGTGGCGTGTCCCTCGGCGCGGGACTGGCCGCCCAGCAGGTCAAGTTCCGCCGCGGAAAGCCAGATGTTCGTCGTCGCGTTCCCGCAGGACCACGACACCGGGCGTGGTCGCAGAAAATCTTCCGCCAGCGGGACGAATGTCCCCGCCAGCGCATAGAACCGTTTGGACCCAGAAAACCCGACGAGGCGCGTCATGCGGGCAAGTGTAGGCCCGGTAACGGCGATCACGCAACCGTGATTTTGCCATCGCCGCGCTGATCTGGCCGGTGCCACGGCCCGAGATGCAGGGCTGACTATACAACGCCCGCGTCTTCGCGTATGAGGCCCGCTTCAGGCTCCGGGTTTCCGCGGCGTGGGGCAGGGAGGCCCGACGCATAAGGGGGAAGGGTGGGCCGTATATCGGGCCCCCCGGGAACATGATTTCCGGTCTCGCCCCCCTTTTGGAAAGACGGATCATGACGGATACTTCCGGCATCGCGGCGCCCTTGGCCGCGGCCCTTGCGAAACGCGGCTATGAAACCCTGACCCCGGTGCAGCTTGCCGTGCTGGGCGAGGGCGTGGAGGGTCACGACCTGCTGGTCTCGGCCCAGACCGGGTCGGGCAAGACGGTCGCCTTCGGCATCGCCATCGCGCCGGACCTGCTGGCGGGCGAGGACCGGTTCCTGTTCGCGGGCATCCCGATGGCACTGGTGATCGCGCCGACGCGCGAACTGGCGTTGCAGGTGAAACGCGAGCTGGACTGGCTTTACGAGGAAACCGGGGCGCAGGTCGCGTCCTGCGTCGGCGGCATGGACTACCGCACCGAACGCCGCGCGCTCGACAAGGGCGCGCATATCGTCGTCGGCACGCCGGGGCGGCTGAAGGACCATATCGAACGCGGCTCGCTGGACCTGTCGGGCATCCGCGCGGTGGTGCTGGACGAGGCCGACGAGATGCTGGACCTCGGGTTTGCCGAGGATCTGGAGTTCATCCTCGGCTCGGCGCCCGAGTCGCGGCGCACGCTGATGTTCTCGGCCACCGTGCCGCCGGCGATCGCGCAACTGGCCAAGCAGTATCAGCGCGACGCGGTGCGGCTCAAGACGCAGGCCGAGCAGAAGCAGCATGTCGATATCGAATACCGCGCGCTGACCGTGGCGCCGCAGGACCGCGAGAACGCGATCATCAACCTGTTGCGCTTCTACGAGGCGAAGACGGCGCTGGTGTTCTGCAAGACGCGGGCCGAGGTGACGCATCTGATGGGCCGCTTCCACAACCGCGGATTCTCGGTGGTGGCGCTGTCGGGTGAACTCAGCCAGCAGGAACGCACCCACGCGCTGCAATCCATGCGCGACGGGCGGGCGCGGGTCTGCATCGCCACCGACGTGGCGGCGCGGGGCATCGACCTGCCGGGGCTGGAACTGGTGATCCACGCCGATCTGCCGTCGAACCCGGAAACGCTGCTGCACCGGTCGGGGCGCACGGGCCGGGCCGGGCAGAAGGGGGTTTCGGCGCTGATCGTGATGCCGAAGGACTACAAGAAGGCGCAGCGCATCCTGCAAGGCGCGCGCATCACGGCGACCTGGGCCACCGCGCCCTCGGCCGACGAGGTGCAGGCGCGCGACGACGTGCGGCTGATCGAGGCGCCGGAACTGGGCGCGCCGATCGCCGAGGACGAGGTTGCGGCGGTGGCCGCGCTGACCTCGTTGCACAGCGCGGATGCGCTGGCGGCGGCGTTCCTGCGGATGTGGCGGGCCGGACGGTCCGCGCCCGAGGAACTGCGCAGCGCAGGGACGCCAACCGAGGAAGTGCGCCGCCCGCGCGAAGAGTTCGGCGACTCGGCCTGGTATCGGCTGTCGGTCGGCCGCGAGGGCCGCGCCGAAGCGCGCTGGCTGCTGCCCAAGCTCTGCGATCAGGGTGGCATCACCAAGACCGAAATCGGCGCGATCCGGGTGCAGCAAGATGTGACCTTCGTGCAGATCGCGGCCGGGGCGGCGGCGGGGTTCGAGGCGACGCTGGGCAGCGCGATGGAACTGGAAGCCGGGCTGACGCTGACGCGCCTGGCCTCGGAACCGGTGCTGGAACGGCCGGAACGGTTTGATCGGCCGGAACGGCCCGCCCGCGCGCCGCGCGTCGAAGTGGCCGAAGACCGGCCCGCGCCCACCCGCGCCGCAGTCGAGGACCGCCCTGCGCCGGCGCCGCACGCCTATGCCGCCGCGACGGATGACCATGCCCCGTCCACCGTGCAGGGCAAGAAATCCTTCCGCGCCGCGAAATACGAGACCGGTGAACCCGTCAAGGCACCGCGCCGCGTCGGCGTGAAACCCGCCCGCCGCGACGATGCCCCGCACAGCAGCGGCGATGCCCCGCGCCCGGCCTATGAACCGCGCGCCAAGGCGCCGTTTGGCGGGCCGAAAAAGCCCTACCAGCCGCGCGGCAATGCGGCCGATGGGCCGAAGAAGCCATGGCAACCGCGTGGCGATGCGGCCGACGGCCCGAAGAAGCCGTGGCAGCCGCGTGGCGTTGCGGCCGATGGGCCGAAGAAGCCGTGGCAACCGCGTGGCGATGCGGCCGCCGAAGCGGGCAAGAAGCCGCGCTGGACCGGAACCGACAAGCCGGCGCGGCCGGGCAAGCCGTTCAGCGCCGGGAAACCGGCCACCGGCGGGGCGCGCCGTCCGCCGGTCAACCCGGCCGACACCTCGCAGCGGCTGAAGCCGCGCCCGAAGCCGCAAGGCAAGTAGGGCGGCAG
>NZ_CBAICG010000083.1:0-5272 GCF_964715405.1 Solirhodobacter sp.
AACACCGGGGTGCCGGTCGCGGCGATCGCGGCGGCGGCGTGGTCCTGGGTCGAGAAGATGTTGCACGAGGCCCAGCGCACATCGGCGCCCAGAACCTTCAGTGTCTCGATCAGCGCGGCGGTCTGGATCGTCATGTGCAACGAGCCCGCGATGCGCGCCCCACGCAGCGGCTTCGAGGTGCCAAACTCCTCGCGCAGCGCCATCAGCCCCGGCATCTCGGTTTCCGCAATGTCCAGTTCCTTGCGCCCAAAAGCCGCAAGCGCGATGTCCTTGACGATGTAATCGGCCATTTGAATTCTCTCAGTTGTTCGGCGACGCATTGTGACGTGCGGATGTGCCACGCGATGGCATGGCGCACAGGTGAATTCGGGGGCGGACTGGCAAGGCGTCTAGTCCGGATTTCCATCCGCACCCCGCGCCATGAAAAGGTCCGCCCCCTCCGCCGCCCCGCCCTGCTCGGCGATCAGGGTTTCGATCTCGGCCGTCAGTCGTTCGTATTCGTCCAGCTTCCGGCGCAGGAAGTCGGCCGTCAGGTTGGCCCGGGCGGCGACGCCCGCGGGGGTCAGGATGTAGGCGTAGCGCAGCTTGTTCCGCGCAGCGCGGAAGTTCTGCAGCTTGACGAAGCCCTTGTCGATCAGTGCGACAAGACAATAGTTGATGCGCCCGACGCTGATGCCGAGCGTCACGGCCAGTTCGCGCTGCGACAGCGTCGGGTCGGCTTCCAGCAGGCGCAGGATGCGGTAGCGGGCGTCGTTGATTTCGGGCGGCTGAATCACAATAGCTACCGCACGGAGCGGGACTCGGATCCCGGTCGCACAAGGACGGTTCGGCAAAGGCGCATCGTCAGCATTCAAGTTTGAACCAGTGCCGCAAAAGTTTTGTGAAATCAACAGACGAATCTGTGGCAGAGGGCCGCGGCGGGCGTCACGGTCGGGTCCGCAGGCGTCGCGATCGGGATAGCCGACGGCGCGGCGGGGGGATGATGCGTCGCAGATGCGGAGCCGGTGCCGCGGTCTTCGCGGCGGGAGAAAGGCTCGCGAGCTTTTGATCGGAATATGGTAGTTGTGATGAAGTCGTGCCCGAGTCGCGGCGGCTCCACGCATTCGATGAAGGGTAGAACCGGTGCACCTGACGATCACCAGACCTCGCCTGCAAATCGGGATCAAGAAGCGCACCTTTGGGGTGAACTTCCTGATCATGGTTCCGATCGTCATTGGAACCTGGTTCTTCTCGCTGTTCATGCTTCAAGTCTACGTGCTGGGCGATCAAGCGCATTACACGCAGTTCTGGTATGATGCCTCGCGCACAAGCCTGAAGCACCTTCCGAAGGTGCAGTTCTTCGATATCAGCAGCGTCGAGCCGATCTTCGGACTCATCATCTGGACCGCCTCACGTATCTTCGAGCGGAATGAATTCATTGCCGCCATGAATGCGGTCTTCATGTGTGCGCTGGCGTTGAACCTGCGCAGGATCAAGGCGCCGTGGTATGTCATCATCCTGATGCTGACCAACTATTACACGCTGGTCGTTCTTGTTCCGGCAGAGCGGCTGAAGTTCGCCTTGCTGGTCTTCCTCGTCGGCCTGCTTTTTCGCGGCTGGCAGCGGGGGCTGCTGATCGTGGCCTCGCCCCTGGTCCATCTTCAGATGATCATCGTGTTCGCCGTGATGGTCGCGGCGCGGGGCGGGGTTGCGATCAAGTCATTGATTACAGGCGGCAAGCTTGACAGATATTCCGCCGTGATCGCGCCGACCTTCCTGATCGCAGCCATGGGCCTGGTGACCTACTTCAGCGCCGAGTTGGCGCACAAGATGGAAAGGTACCAGAAGGACGACATTTTCGGCGTCCTCAAGATCCTCATCCTTTATGCCACAAGCCTGATCTTCCTCAAGGATCGCTGGAGAGTATCGGGTGCCTTCGTGTCCATTGCCGTGTTCGCCTTCGCCCTCGGCCCGGAGCGGACCAACATGGTCGCCTACATGGCGTTCTGCTATTTCTTCATTTCACAAAGGAAGTCGCACAACCTGGTCTTCCTGGCGATCGCGCTCTATTTCGTTGTCCGGTCGTTCTCGTTCGTGTCAGACGTGCTGCAATACGGGGTAGCGATCTATTCCTGACGGGGAGGCGGCGACATGACGTTGCGAACGCGGGCGAGGAGGGGACGGAAACTCCGGCGGTCTGGCGCGCTTGCCGCCGTCGTGTTCGCCGTGCTGTCAGCGGCCTCTTCCGCGGCGCAGGCCAACCCGATGGTCGGCTATTACGGCTACGACCGGGCGTCGTGGTCGCGCGCCGACACCGAGACGTTCGGCACCGTTGTCGTGCACTATCCGATGTGGCTTGAGACGGCGAAGATCGACGCCGACATCCGAGAGCTGGTCGCGGCGGGACATCCCGTCATCATCGACTGCCAGTTCATCGTCACCAAAGACCAACGCAAGGGCCAGGCACCGCTTCAGGACCTGAGCCTCACCGTATCGCAGGGCGCGGCGATGCTCGATCGGCTGAAGGACGTTCCGCTGGCCGGAATTTCGCTGGATGAGGAAAGCGTGCCGGGCGCCGAGCGCGTGGCCTATCTGTCGGCGCTCGCTTCCAGGCTCAAGGCGCAATTCCCCGAGCGCAGGTTTCTTCAGTGGTTCGGGTTCGTCCGGCCTGACGAGGAACTTTCACGCTTTGACATCGCGGCCATCAGCGGCGACGGGTTCATTATCGATCCCTACCTGATGGAGCCAGCGGCCTATGAGCGGCTTGCCACCGCGCTGGCCACCACCGGCAAGCCGGTGATCGCAGTGCTCTGGGCGTCGCCGGGATGGAAGGTCGGCAGCGGGCGCACCATTCCGGATGCGAGTTGGTGGAACGATGCGGCGTGGAAGGTGTTCTACCGTCGGGTCGCCTTCAACCAGACGCACGGGATCGAGTCGATCATGTTCATGGCCTCGATCGCGCATGGCCGGTCGCAACCGCTCTGGGCTGGGGCGCCCTGCGAGCAGAAATTCGTGGCCGATTTCGCGCGGATCACCGTTCCCTACCTGGGCACCCATTCCGTTCCGCTGGCTGTGCCCGACTCGCGCCCGGACTGGATCCCGGCGTTCTGCTCGCCCTAGCGGCATTCGGTGATCCATCGCAGGTCTCGCCGTCCGGGGCCCATCCCGGCGCCAGTGATCTCACCGGCTCTCGCCACTGTGCCGCCTACGCCCGCGCCAGATCATCGAGTTCGACACCCATGCGCGTCGTTCGCCCCATGATCTCGATCAAGATCCAGATCCGCCGGTCGGGCTCGATCCGCGCGATCTCCGTCACGAGATCGGCGAACGGCCCGCGCAAGACCCGCACACGGTCGCCTGGGGCGAGGTCGTCGGGCGCCAGCAGCAAGCCGTTTTCGTTGCAATGGGCCTGCAACTCGTCGATGAAGCCGTTTGGCACCGGGCGCGGCCCGCCATTGCCGAAGCTCACCAGTTTCGTCACGCCCCGCGTGCCGTTGATGGCGCGCCAAGCCGGGCGCGCGGGATCGAAGCGCACGAAGATGTAGCCGGGGAATAGCGGCGCCCAGGGCACCGCCACGCCGCCTGTCGTCTTCTTGTCAGAGACGATCTTGGGCAGGAAGAACTCGAACCCTTGCCGCGTAAGGCCACGGACCGCCATGTGCAGGCAGTTCGGGCGGACCTGAGCGGCATACCAAGGGACGTCAGCGGGAAGTGGCATCGGCCAGAGCAAACTCTCTTTGGGACGCTGTTGCGGGCGCGTTCAATGTCTGCGCGGTAGCGGCACGTTGAGCCAGCGGCTTTTGCGCGGATGATTCGGTGAGCGAAAGCGATGCGCTCGCCCCTTGCGCGGCACGGCTCGCTAGTCCGTAGGCAGCGCGGTAGAGCGCCACGTTGACCACCGTCGCCAGCAGCACCACCGTCGCCTCGCCCCGCGCGACCGACACAGCCATCACCGCCGAGGCAAGCGGCAGCACCCAGAGGATCACACTGCTTGCCGAGTTGCGGAATACCGGTTTGGCGATGCCCGCATAGAGCGATTGGAACGTGAGGCTGTGCAGGTGAAGCCGGTCGGGCTGGCCGACGGCCCCCCCGCCGCGCCGCATCCGGCGAATGACCGAGTAGAGCGTTTCAGAAACCGGGTAGATCAGCACCAGAAGTCCGATCAGCGGCGAAATCTCGGGATTGCGCGCAGGCAGCGCCACCGCCACCGCCGCCAGCAGGAAGCCGATCGAATAGGCCCCCGCGTCCCCCAGGAACAGCTTTCCCATCGGGAAGTTCACCACGAAGAACCCGGCCACCGCGCCAAGGCCGACCAGCGCCACCATCACCAGACGCCCGTCGCCGACGCCAAAGGCGATTGCGGCGAAGGCCCCGAACAGGATCATCGCCGTGCCGGAGGCCAGCCCGTTGCAACCGTCGATGATGTTCACCGCATTGGCCACGCCGCCGACAGCGAAGCCGGTGAAAAGCACCGCGACCAGCGGCAGGCCCAAGACCGCGTCGATGGGCGCGAGCCCGACATGATGGATCGAATAGCCTGACGCCAGTGAGAAAATCACCCCGGCGAGGATCGTCGCCAGAAGGCGCCACTTGACGCCCACAACCTTGGTGATGTCCTCCGCAAGGCCAAAGGCAAAGGCCGGCAACGCGCAGGCGGCCAGCATCCACCACAACCCGCTTGCATGTGTCAGCAGCAGGCCGCCCATGCAGGCGCCGACGACGACGGCGACGCCCCCCACGCGCGGCACGGACCCGGAATGGATCTTCTGTTCTCCGGTCACGCCATCAAGCGTGAACCGACCATGAAGGGATTTCGTCGAAACGAGGATCAGGCTGGCAACGAGGGCGGCAGCAAACGCAAAAACCGGTGCACTGAATATCATGGCAAACACTCTCTCAAGTTTATGCGGGCAATATCCGCAGGATCGAGTCAGCGAAGGGCATGAAATAGCTACCTTTCGACACCGGAGTCCTAACGCGGAATTGTGAAGTTAACAATATGGTACCTGAGTTTGTGCCTCGCGGGCAGCGTGAAGCCGCCGCAGGCCCCGCGTCTGGCCTCGGCTCGCGACGCGGGGCGGCATCGGTCGGCGACATCCAGGGATGTTTGAAGTAAGTCCGGTTAATAATTGATAAAAATGGACAAAAGGCTTATCCCCCTGAGTCCGGCACCCACCACATCTGGTGCTGACGGCCTGCCGGTCATTCGTTCGTTGATTTCAGCTGACGGTGTTCGGATTGGAGGGGGTTTCTGTTGATCTCACGGAGGAGACGCTGTTCGGGCGCCTCTTGC
>NZ_CBAICG010000084.1:0-4948 GCF_964715405.1 Solirhodobacter sp.
CGATTGCCGTGACGGTGGGTGGCGTGACGGTGACGCCGACGGGAACGGGGCCGTGGAGCGTCACGGTGCCGTCTTCGGGGGCCGCCTCGACGGTGGCCTGGGTGGTGACGGCGGCGAACGTGAACGGGTCGGCGACGTCGAGCGGATCGGCAGTGGTGGCGGCGGACCTGTCGGCGACCCCGGTCACGGCGATCGCGGCGAACGGGTGGCAGGCGACCTGGCCCGCGCCGCCCGCGATCGACCCGGTGGGGGCGCCGCAAACGCTGGCGGTGACGCGGCCGGGGTTCACGGCGACGGGTGCCGCCACGACCGTGACGGATACCGTGACGGTGATGGCGCGGGTGCGGCAGCCCTACCCCAATCAGGCGGCGCTGACGGCCGATCAGGTCTCGCTGTCGGATTTCGTCTATGCGGGCGACACGATCCCCGGCGTCGCGAACGGCTCGACGGTCGGCTATCCGCGCCCGGTGTGCTGCTGGCTGACACCCGATCTGGAGCGCGCGACGGGCAGCACGTTCACGGCGCGGCTGGCGGTGGCGCACGCCCATGCGCGCGGGGGACGCGCGGTGGCGGCGGTGACCTTCATCGCGAGCGACGGCACCAATACGGTGACGCAGACGGTTTCGGCGAAGTCGTCGCGGCAGTGGGCCTCGGGCCTCTGGGCGCCCTATTTCGAGTGCACGCTGGATCTTTCGACACTGGCCCCGGCGACGATCTGCACGCTGGATGCGATTGTCTATCCCTGGGTGGGAACGGCATTCCGGGCCTCGGTGCAGGGCGCGAGCTATCCGTCGATCAGCTTCACGGTGCTGAAGTTCCTGAACGACCGGACAGGAAGCTACGGCACGGCCTATGCTTATGTGAACGCGGCGACGGGCAACAATTCCACCGGGACCGTTTCGGCCACCGCGGCCACCGCGGCGGCGGCGCCGTTCCTGACGGTGGCCGCTGCGGCCACGGCGGTGAAGACCTTCAACACGGCGACCTTCGGGCGGGCCGAGGCCGCGGGCGGGGTGATCCGGCTAGTGGCGGGCACCCATGCCCATGCGAGCTTCGCGGCCGCCACGGCGAATGCCTTCCCGCTGCTGATCGAGGCGGCGGATCCGGCCACGAAGGCCACGACGATCTACACCGACAACGGCGTGAACGTCTCGGGCGGGCTGCCGGGCAAGGTGAAGTTCCAGAACCTGACGCTGCGCAAGGTGGGCGGCAACGTGATCCTGCTCGACAATGCGGCGGGGCTGGCGAACCTCGACCGGATGCTGGTGTTGCAGAACGTGGCGCTGGATCGGGCCGGGGCGGCGGCCTATGGCGCCTGGATTTACCGCACCGGGCGCTGCTGGATGGTGGATTGCACCGGCGACCCGGCGGGGGCGGTGGCGATGTTCAACACGGTGACGAAAGAGATCAACCTGATCGGGTGCAGCCTGCCGGGGCAGACCACCACGGCGGTCTACAATGCGGTGGCGAGCGTGGTCGGCTGGGCCTCGGACATGGCCAACACCACCGGGATGGAGGCGGCGGCGGGACAAGTGTTCCACCACTGCGTGATGAGTCAGTCGAGCGTGTCGGGAAAGGCGTTCCTGGCGAACACGACGATCGGGGCGGCCGGACTGGCGGTGGTGGGTTGCGTGATCGAGGCGACGAGCGGCAATACCGCACCGGCACTGGCGATCTCGGCCGACAGCGTGACGGTGCCGGTTCAGAACGTGACCTGCACGGGGTGCACCGTGGTGGGGTCGCGCAGCAACTGGCTCTATCAGGACAGCGGCACGACGACGATCGCCAAGAGCGGCTACCTGCGCTTCAACGTGAACACCTATCGCAACACCAAGACCGATGTGTTCGGCACCAACGGCGCGCTGACCGGGAACTGGGCGGCAAGCTACAACGTGGGCAGCCTCGCGAACGCGTCGCTGCTGGGCGACAATGCCGGGCATTCCACCTGCGGGGTCGGGCTCTGGCTGGGCGAGGTGGCGGCGCCGGGCGATGCCACCGGGTCGGTGGTGGCGCCGCTGGCGGTGAGCTGGGCCAACGACCAGTCGTTCGCCGGGGGCGGCGGCGGTCTTGGCGACTACACGCCCGCGCCGGGCAACGCGCTGCCGCTGATCCCGGCGGGGCTGGCGCCCTATCCGGTGGACCAGAAGGGGCGGCCGGTCTCCAACACCGGCGGCGCGCGGGCCGGGGCGATCCAGATGGCCTAACGGGTGGCGGAGACCAGGCGCGCGCGCACGGCAGGCACCATGCGCAGGGCTAGTGCGGGCCTTTCGACCAGGTGCCAGGACAGCACGGCCAGCGCCAGTGTCGGCGGCAGGGACAGGGCGATGTTCAACGCCGGCGTCAGCGCCCCGAAAGCCCAGACGACAAGGCCCTGCACCGGGAAGGCGTAGACGTAGAGCCCGTAGGAATAGTCGCCCGCCCGGTTCCAGAGCCGGACGGCGCGCAGCGGCAGGTGCCCGGCCCAGAACGCCGTGTAGGCCAACGCCACGACCAGCGCGGGAAAGGCGGCGGGGGTCGGCTGCAACACCGCCGCCAGCACGATCAGCGCCGCAACACCGGCAAAGCCGAGCGGCAGGTGGTGGCGATACTGCCAGGCCGCCATGCCGAGCACGAAGGGCAGCGACAGCACCTGCAGATCCTCCACCCGCGGCGGCAGGGCCACGGTGGCCGCCGCGACCCAGAGCAGCGCGTAGGCGGCGAAGGCCAGCGCGAGCGGTCGCGGTCGCCGCGTCAGGCCGGCCAGCCCGGCCAGACAGACCATCGCGTAGCAGGCGACCTCATACCCCAGGGTCCAGATCGAACCCTCGACCTTCGGGTAGGGGTTCGTCTCGAACACGCCGGGCAGGGTATAAAGCGGATCGACCAGCGCCAGATTGCGCAGCAGGAACCGCGCGGTGCCGGGTGCGCCCAGGTAGTCGGCCGCCGACAGCGTGGTGAGAAGCGGCCCCATCAGCAGCGTGACCAGGACCAGTGACACCGTCAGCGCCGGAAACAGCCGCAGCGCGCGCGCGGCCAGGAAATCGGCGGCCGAGGCGCGGCGCGCGAAGCTGGCGGAGACGAAGAACCCCGACACCGCGAAGAAGACGTAGACCGCCAGCGTGCCCAGCGAATGGCCGGTCAGGCGTTGCAGCGGCTCCACCGTGCCCGGCCCCCGGGTCAGCGGCCAGGCGTGCGAGACCAGCACCGCCGTGGCCGCGCAGAGCCGGATCAGATTGAAGTTGTTGTCGCGCCCCTGCGCGACCTCGCCGAGCCTGCGCATGACGCCTCTCCCTGCAACCGCTGGTTCGAGTGTCGCGTGGCAGGGTTAACGGGGGCTTAATGCCGGACGGAGGCCGGGTCAGGCCTCGTGCCGGGTCAGGGTGCGGCGGGCGATGTAGCTGCGCAGGTCGCGCATCCCGAGGAACGAGAGCGCGAAGACCAGGGCGACGAAGCCGAGCAGCGCGGTGTTGACCCCGTCTGTCATCGCGTCGCCGTTTGAACGCAGCGCGTAGATGGTGGCCAGCGCGAAGGTGGCGAGCGTCAGCACGACCGACGGCAGCAGCGGCCGCAACGGCAACTCCAGCCGCCGCTGCGCCAGACGAAGGGCGACGATGAAGCCGCCGAATTCGCCGATGATGCCGAGGTGGATCACCGTCAGCATGGATCCGCCATGCGCCGTCGCGATCCAGGCGACGGGCAGCAGCGCGACGCGGATCAGGTTCGACACCAGCGCGTTGCCGGTCTGCCCGCGCGCGAGCGCGACGATGGAACTGCCGCCCTTCAGCACCCGCAGGCCCTGCAGGATGGCAAGCCAGACCAGCAGCGGCGGCAGGCCGGCATATTTCGCGCCGAGCACCAGATGGACGAAGGGCGGGCCGAACAGCATGACCGCCAGCAGCGTGATCCCGCCGAACAGGAAATGCAGCTGCAACGTTGCGGCGGCGAGGTGGACAAATCGCTCGCGGTCGCGCGCGGCCGAAAGCTGCGGCAGAAAGAAGTTGGCCGCCGTGTTGCCCAGCATCAGCGTCGGCGTCAGCGTCAGGGTGAAGCCCATCGCGAACAGCGCGAGCGAGGCCATGCCCAACTGGTGCCCGATGATCAGCTTCTCGCCGTTGAAGACGGCGAACAGCACCAGCCCGTCCAGCATCAGCGGCCAGCCGAACTTCAGGCTTTCCCGCATCACCACGGGGTCGAAGCGCAGCCGGTAGGGCCGCGCCGCCAGCAGGTGGCTGCCGACCAGCGCCGCGGCACCCTGGATCAGCATCGCGAACAGCAACACCCGGTAATCGCCGGTCAGGATTGCCAGCGGCCAGACGCAGAGCACCGACAGCGCCACCGGCAGCACGTTGATGATGATGCCGGGCAGGTAGACCATCCGGCGCGCCTGCCGGATCGTGTCGAGGTGCTGCAACCCGTTGAACAGCGGCATCAGTGCCAGCAGGCGATAGGCCCAGGTCACCTGCGGCACCCCCAGGAAGGCGGCGATCGGCGCCGCCAGCAGCGCCAGCGCCACCGCGTTCAGCACCGCGCGCAACGCCTGCACGGCCTGCAGCGCCGCCTGCAGGTCGGCGTCGTCGCCGTCCTTGCGCAGGATCAGTTGCTGCTGGATGCCAAGCGCCGACATCATCTCGACGATCGACATCGACAGCAGGAACGTCGAGGCGATGCCGTAGTCCGAGACGCCGATCAGCCGCGCCACCAACAGGTTGCGCAGGAACAGGAGCATGTAGCTCGTCAGGTTCCCGGACAGGATGAGGAGCGCGGATCGGAACATTCAACCTCGATACATGACCGGCAAGGCAGGGCCCCGCTTGCGCGCTATTCGAACAGCCTTCGTGTTGGGATGACGATGACGTCGCCTTTGGCGAGTTCTGTGGTTGGTGGGATTGGGTTTGGTTTGGGGGATTTTTGGGTTGAGAGGGAGAAGGTGTAGGTTTTGTCTTCGCCGGTCTGGGGGTTGTGGCGGTGA
>NZ_CBAICG010000085.1:0-4917 GCF_964715405.1 Solirhodobacter sp.
ACCGAACTGCTGTCCGCAGGGTTCGGCATGCTGCCGGTGCCGGTCATGTCCCCGGTTCAGGCCTACGAGCGGCTGGTGCGGGACGAGATCGAGTCCCTGACACTCGACCAGATGGCCGGGCGCACCGTCGCCACCGGCGTCGTGCCCTACCCGCCGGGGATCCCCTTGCTGATGCCGGGCGAGAATGCGGGCCCGGCGGATGGCCCGCTGCTGAACTACCTCAAGGCGCTGGAGGCTTTCGACGCCGAGATTCCCGGCTTTGCCCACGACATCCACGGTGTCGAGGTCAAGGACGGCCGCTACCGGGTTCTGTGCATCAATGCCTGACGCGCAACACCTGCCCCCTTCCGCCGCCCCCGAAAGGAACGATCATGGCCTCCGTTACACAGGCTTCGACGCCGAATAAACCCGCGGCCGCGTCGACCGTCCAACACAAGCTCGGCCTTTTTGCGCTGACGCTGCTGGTCATCAGCGCGATGGTGGGCGGCGGCGTGTTCAACCTGCCGCAGAACATGGCGCAGGGCGCGGGTCTGCCCGCCGTTCTGATCGCCTGGCTCGTTTCGGGCCTCGGCGTGTTCTTTCTGGCGCGCACGTTCCAGGTGCTGGCCGACATCAAGCCCGAGATGACGGCGGGTATCTACACCTACACCGCCAAGGGCTTCGGCAAATACGCGGGGTTCCAGATCGCCTGGGGCTACTGGCTGTCGTCGGCGTTCGGCAACGTCGGTTTCGGCGTGCTCTTGATGGATACGCTCAACTACTTCTTCCCGCCGCTCTTCAAAGGCGGGAATACATGGGAGGCGGTGCTGGGCGCCTCGCTGGTGTTCTGGGTGCTGAACTTTCTGGTGCTCCGCGGGATCAAGAGCGCCTCGGCGCTGAACGTCATCGGCACCGTGGCCAAGTTCATCCCGATCGCCGTCTTCATCGCCGTGCTGGCGGTCATGACCAAGGCGGGCATGTGGACCGCCGCCTTCTGGGGCAACGTCGACGCGCACCTGACCGCCACCGCGACGACAACGGCCGCCACGGTCAAACCGCTCGGCAGCCTGCTGGCGCAGGTGCGCAGCACGATGCTGGTCACGCTCTGGGTCTTCATCGGCTTCGAGGGCGCCGTGGTGATGTCGGACAAGTCCGACCAGACCACCGTCAGCCGGGCCACTCTGCTGGGGTTCCTGATCACGCTGGGGGTTTACGTCCTCGTCTCGGTGCTGCCGTTCGGCGTGATGGCGCAACCCGCCCTTGGCGCGCTGGCGCCGCCGTCGATGGCGCCTATCCTTGGCGGCCTTGTCGGCAAATGGGGCGAATACCTGATCAACGCGGGCGTCATCATCTCGGTGCTGTCATGCTGGCTGGTCTGGACGATCCTTGTCGCCGAACTGCCCTGGGCGGGGGCGAAGGACGGCAGCTATCCGAAGGTCTTCGCCACCACCAACGCGAACGGCGCGCCCTCGGTCTCGCTCTGGGTGTCCACGGCGGTGATGCAGGTGATGATGATCCTGGTCTACTTTTCCAACAACGCCTGGAACGTCATGCTGTCGATCACCGGCGTGATGATCCTGCCCGCCTACATCGGTTCCTCCGCCTACCTGTGGAAGCTGATGTCGACCGGCCAGTATCCGGCCAAGGCGCGGATCGGCAAGGCGCAGGCGCTGGCCGTGAGTATCCTCGGCACGGTCTATGGCTTCTGGCTCGTCTATGCGGCGGGGCTGGAATACATGCTGGGCGGCGCCTTCTTCTTCGCGCTCGGCAGCCTCGTGTTCATCTGGGCCCGGCGCGAACATGCCCCGAAGGAGTTTCCGTTCAAGATGGCGGAACTGATCGTCGCCATCGCGCTGGTGGTGCTGGGCGTGCTGGCGATCTGGATGCTGTTCACCGGGCGTCTGGGCCAGGTCTACTCCGGGTGAACCATCCCGCGCGGGTCACGGGCTGATCCATGTTGGCGCGCGCGGGAACAAGAACGGGTAGACTGAATAGAGGCCCCGGTCCGGACCGCGAACCGGGGGGTCCGGCTTGCTGATCCCGCAATCCGGTCGACGGTCCTTCGGGTCACCCCTTTCCCGACGAGGAGACGACGACATGCTTTGGAAGACATCCGCGCTTAGGGGCTGCGCCATCATGGCCACTGACGGTCAGATCGGCACGGTCAGCGACTTCCTGTTCGACGACGCCAGCTGGCTGATCCGCTGGATGGTGGTGGACACCGGCACTTGGCTGTCGGGCCGCAAGGTCCTGCTGCCACCCTCGGTTCTGGGCCACGCTGACGCAGTGGAACGCGAGTTCCGCGTCAAGCTGACCAAGGCCGAGGTCGAAAAGAGCCCCGAGGCCGATACCGATCTGCCGGTCTCGCGTCACTTCGAGGCCGACATCTACCGCTACTATGGCTGGAGCCCCTACTGGGGCGGCGGCATGGGCATGTACGGCTACGGCACCGGCGCGCTGGCGGCCCCGAACCCATCGCCGCAACGGCAGGACGAGATCATCGCCGACATCAAGCGCGGCGATGACGACCCCCATCTGCGCAGCGTCGCGGCCGTCACCGGGTATCACGTGCACGCCACCGACGGCGAAATCGGCCACGTCTCGGATTTCCTGATCGAGGACGCCGACTGGAGCGTGCACTATCTGGTTGCCGAGACCCGCAACTGGTGGCCGGGGCAACATGTCCTGATCTCGCCACGCTCGGTGCACATGATCCGCTGGACCGAGCGGCTGGTCTACGTCGAAGCCGACCGCGAGAAGATCAAGGCAAGCCCGCCCTACGATCCGTCGATGACCATCGACCGGGCCTATGAGGCCAGCCTCCACGGCCACTATGCGGACGTCTGGCCGATGGATCGCCGCTGAGGCGGCTTGGCGCCACGACAGGAGGGCGGCCCCCTTTCGGGCCGCCCTTCGCCCTGACTCCACCGGAACCGCGAACGGCGCAGCGCGGATCGGGATGCCCGACCGACAAGATTGGATTTGACCGGAGGCCCTGAAACCCGACACGTTGCTGCAGGCCGTCAAAGACGCCAAGACCCGACGTGGAAGGGATGACACCGCGATGGCGCTACGACTGATCGAGATGGTGTTGGCCTCGCAGGACGGCGAGGATCTGCGCGACCTCATCAAGGAGCACGAGGTCATCGAATACCGGCAGATCCCCCTGCTCGATGGCGAAGTGCTGGTGCGGATCCTGATGGACGCCGAACGGTCCGAGACCATCCTCGACATATTGGAGACACGCTTCACCAGCGGCGAAGGCCATCGGGCGGTCGTTCTGTCGGTCGAAGCGACGCTACCGCGGGCCGCGTCGAAACCGGCGGCAGAGCCAAGCGCGGGCGTCGGACTGGCCGAACCGCCAGCGGAAAAGAAACCGATCGGTCGGATCGGCCGTGAGGAGTTGTACGAAGACATCAAGGATGCGGCGCGATTGTCGCGCGTCTATCTGGCCATGGTGGTGCTTTCCACCATCGTGGCGACCGTCGGCCTCTACTACGACAGCGTGGCCATCATCATCGGGGCGATGGTGATTGCACCCTTGCTCGGGCCGAATATGGCGCTGGCGCTGGCAACGACCTTGGGCGACCTCGCATTGCTGCGGCAAGCGTTGCTGACCGCTCTGGCTGGGATTGCGACGGCGATGGTGGTGTCGGTGGTCATCGGCGTGATGCTGCGGGTGGACCCGGCAACGTCTGAAATCGCGGCGCGAACCTGGGTGAGGCCGGGCGATCTGGCAATTGCCCTGGCATCGGGCGCGGCAGGGGCCATCGCGTTCACCACCGGCGCGTCGGCGGCGGTGATCGGGGTGATGGTGGCGGTGGCGTTGTTGCCACCGCTGGCGGCCTTCGGACTGTTGCTGGGCGGCGGGCATGTGGCGATGGCCATCGGTGCGTTGTCGCTGTTCCTGATCAACCTGATCTGCGTGAATCTGGCCGGCGTCGCCACATTTCTGGTTCAGGGCATCCGCCCCGCAACCTGGTGGGAGAAAGGTCGCGCCGTGAAGGCCACGCGCATCGCCATCGCCCTGTGGGGGACGCTTCTGGCCGGGTTGATCGGCATGATGCTGCTCTTGCGAAAGGGCTGAACAGGCGCGCGGCCGTCTCGGCGCTACCCGGTCAGCATCCCCTCGCCCACCACGATCTGGCGGCGGCAGGTGGCGGCGATCTTTTTGTCATGGGCCAACCACAGGCCAAAAGGCGTGAAACCCATCCTTCGCCAAGGCTGCGGTGATCTGTCCTACCGCGGCCCCGGCCTCGCGCTGCTGCACCCGGCCGCAGTCGTCCCAGATGGCAAAGACCACGGGACCCTGCGCCGTTTCGCCCGACGGCAGATAGGCGTTCAGCGACTCGATCCGCCGCACCAAGCCCTTGCGGATCAAATGCTCCAACTGGCCTGCTGCCGATTTCGTGGACACCGAGATAGAGCGTTTCGACGAAGCCGGGGTTTCCATGGATAGATGGAGGTTCAGCTACGAGTTCAAGCTCGAGGCTGTGAAATTGATGAGAGATCGCGGGGTTTCGAAAATACAGACTTGGAGCCATTGGTCCCCGTGCGCTGGCCACCCGGATGCCCCGCCTCAGGATGCGGAGAATAGGCGCCACAATCTCCGCATGATATGCGGCGATTACGCTTGCCGATGCGGAGATTGACGCATTTAATCACCGCATACTTTGCGGAGTTCGTGATGTACATCTGGGAGCGGCCCGACTGGCCCAAACTGACATGGCAGGATGCTGTCGTAGCGGCTCCGCTGGTGGCGGTGCGGCACGATCAGGGCCGCCTCATCGGTCGCATGGAGGCACTGGGCTGTTAATTTTCACGCAAAACTGACCCGGGTTTTCCATCGAGAACTGACCCACCTTGGTGGTTATGTTCCAGGCGTCAGGTTTGGGTCAAGGCATGTGTGCCCCCCTTCTTTTTCTGCGTTGCGGCGGC
>NZ_CBAICG010000086.1:0-4544 GCF_964715405.1 Solirhodobacter sp.
ATCCTCAGTTTGCCGACCAGACCTGCCCGCGATCCCGCGAAATCACTGCCCACCTCCGCGTGAAATCACTGCCCGGGATCGCGCGAAATGCGTGCCCATGATCCTCTGAAACCCCTGCCCACCATCACGCGAAACACGCAGATAGGCCCTTGTTGGCGAGTTATCACCCCGTTTCGTCATCGGTTCCCCCGCGCTGGCGGGGATAGGCCCGTCGGTGTTTCGGCGGCAGGCAAGGAGCACGTGGTTCCCCCGCGCTGGCGGGGATAGGCCCCCACCAAGCGGTGCGCCTTATGCAGTCGTCATGGTTGCCCCGCGCTGGCGGGGATAGGCCCCCGCCAAGCGGTGCGCCTTATGCAGTCGTCATGGTTCCCCCGCGCTGGCGGGGATAGGCCCCAAGCCGGGTCATATCGCATTCCCAAGGGATCGGTTCCCCCGCGCTGGCGGGGATAGGCCCTTTAGCCCCGAAGGTGTTTTGAAGCGCAGCCTGGTTCCCCCGCGCTGGCGGGGATAGGCCCCGTGTGTCGGCTCGGCATAGATGGTTCTTTGCGGTTCCCCCGCGCTGGCGGGGATAGGCCCGGGTCAGCGCGAGGGTGGTATCATTGGTCTATGGTTCCCCCGCGCTGGCGGGGATAGGCCCGCTACGTTCTCGCAACGGCAGGTATTCGGCGAAGGTTCCCCCGCGCTGGCGGGGATAGGCCCGAATTGGCCGACGCGGACAATATCGAGATGATGGTTCCCCCGCGCTGGCGGGGATAGGCCCCGAATATGCGTCCTATCCGAACAAGGAACAGCGGTTCCCCCGCGCTGGCGGGGATAGGCCCGCACAGTCGCGCGTCGATGCCGCCCTCGCGATGGTTCCCCCGCGCTGGCGGGGATAGGCCCTGGCCGAACTGCATCGCGCTGACCCTTGGCAAGGTTCCCCCGCGCTGGCGGGGATAGGCCCTGGCGCTTTTGAGCATGACGGGCGTGCCCGAAGGTTCCCCCGCGCTGGCGGGGATAGGCCCACTCGCGGGGATGCTATGAATAGTGCAATCGGGGTTCCCCCGCGCTGGCGGGGATAGGCCCGTCATGTATTCGATGGAAGATTTCCCATTCATGGTTCCCCCGCGCTGGCGGGGATAGGCCCCCGGCGCCGACCATATCCGCAGTCACCACCGCGGTTCCCCCGCGCTGGCGGGGATAGGCCCTGGCGTTCGGCTGATCATGGCGACAATCGAGGGGTTCCCCCGCGCTGGCGGGGATAGGCCCGGAAAGATCGTTACGTCTGGTTGGCGATATCCGGTTCCCCCGCGCTGGCGGGGATAGGCCCGGTCACAAGCGCATCAACTAAAGTCCGATCCAGGTTCCCCCGCGCTGGCGGGGATAGGCCCGCGGTGGCGAGGCAATAAGCGAAGGCATCAAGGGTTCCCCCGCGCTGGCGGGGATAGGCCGAGTGATGCGCAGGCGGTAGAACTTCTGGACGAGGTTCCCCCGCGCTGGCGGGGATAGGCCCGAGGCGGCGGGCAATCCGGTCAAGCGCATCCTGGTTCCCCCGCGCTGGCGGGGATAGGCCCGGAAATAGCGACACATCATCGTTTCCTACCAAGGTTCCCCCGCGCTGGCGGGGATAGGCCCCTACGATGAACCCGTTATGAGCGAGCGGCCTTGGTTCCCCCGCGCTGGCGGGGATAGGCCCGGGCCTCCTTCGAACTTGGTCAGCACGGACGCTAAACGGCTCGTCCGAGCGTTTGTTGTTTGGTACGAGTTTCGCAAAATCCTGTCCCCGCAACCAAAACTTCCCATAATATCAAATAGATAGATCCAGACCTAAACAGTCGGGTTTCTGCATGTGCAGTTCTTGTCAACGCCTGGTCAACGTTTGACGAGCCCCCCCTGAAAAGCGGGGGCCTTTTGCGTTCTGGCCTCTGGAAAAGCCCTGTGGCAGCATCGCGCCATGATCGCGTTCCGCACCCCAGCCGATGACCATCCCGACCTCGCTCATTCGGCTCTGCTGCGCGCGGCGATGCTGACGCTGCAGTACGCTGCGGAACACGGGGCCATCGGCCTGACCCAGGCGAAGGCGTTCAAGCGGGTGTTTGTCCACTGGGCGGTTGAACACTTTGACTGGCCGGGACACGGCGCGGAAGAGATGTTCCGCTTCAGCAAAGTCATCAATGAATACGAATTCCCGCCACTTGAGGTGCTGCATTACCTCCTGATCACCCTGCGTCTGGGGCGGCACTTCAAAGGCGAGTTCAGGCTGACGAAACGCGGCGCGGACCTTGCGCAGACGCCGGGGCGGCTGTTTGCCGAGCTCATCCCGTTCTTCGTCCTTCAGGTCGACCATGGATCCTATGCCCGTTTCAACGAGCGCCCCTTCGGGAAATGGGATGTCTGGCTGAACGTCATCAATGTCGAGGCCGATCACGGCACCACCGAGCGCGCCTTGTTCGGGGCGTTCTATGGCGAAGGCCCCGACTGGGACAATGCCGGATGGCGGGAGATGGCGGCGTTCTCATCTTGCGTCCTGCGTCCGCTCGAATGGACCGGGTTGCTGGTCCAGACGGAGGAAGGGCGCGAGGGCAAGGTCGTGCACCATGTGTTCAAGACGCCACTCTGGCGCAGCGCCCTGGCCCTCGATACCGATGGCATGCTGCAGCCCGTTCGGGTTCAGTAAGCCATGTCCGCACCCAGCACCTGATGCCGGGCGATCACCCTTCTGGAGCTTGATCAGAGCGTGTCGAAAAAGAACCCACCCCGAAACCTGACCCCCGGACTTTGCCAGCGCGTCCAACGCGACATGCTGGAGGCTTGCCGCCAGGTCGCCGAACGGCATGGCTTGGCCTGCGACGACAAGGGCCTGAGCAACATTGATCTGCGCTGGGGGTTCGACATTGCGTTCAGGGTGTCCATCCCGCTTCCGGATGGGCGCACGCTGGACCCGGAGCAGCTTCGGTTCGAGGCGCTCGCCGAAGCCTTCGGCCTGTCGCCTGGTGATTTTGCGCGGGAATTCAGTACCGGTCGCGAGACATTCAGGATCACCGGCATCGACCCGCGGCGTCCGAAATATCCCATCTCCGCGGAGCGGGTGCCGGACCAACAAGGCTTCAAGTTCTCCGCCGAGCAGGTGGCCCATCTCTTTCAGTCCCGGATGAAGGACGTGACACCGCGCGGGTAACCCGCGCAACTGGAGTCGCAAACGGCCCAAAGCTGCCGGTCAGCAGCGGCTGGATGCTGCAATGCAGCCTCCTCGCACCGGACATCCATGCTTTTCTGCCGAAAATTGTTGCCGCACTGGCACTTGCGATCTGAGCGGCTCCTTCTCAAGCAGGCGACACCGCGCCCAGGGAGGCTTGGTCTATCGCTTGGACGCTCTGTTTATTGACTCTAAAGGGTTTGCACCCTACTTTTGACCTTGCTTGGGGAAGGATTGGTGCGATGGCTCGAAACTCTGGAAAGCTGACTCTGGGCTTCGCGACGAGCGGAATGGTCTCCCGGCTGGATGGTACCAAAGTCGTGCGGGATGCCAAGACAGGCAAGTTTATGGTCAAGAAGGCCGCAGTGACTGCGAAATTGGAAGGGCGCGCCAAAACTGCCGTGCGCAAAACGCGCCCGCCCGAGGTTGAGGTGGCGGATCTTCCAGTCACCATGGCTCTCGCATATCTTCAACCTGACTTGGCCTACGCTGGTCTTGCGGTGGTTGAGCCGGTCGAAGCTTGGTGTGGGGATCCCCGCAAAATGCGTGACGAGGATCTGGCGTTCTTCGGACTGGAGCGCTGAGTAGGTGAAAGCCGCTGCTGCTGTAGCTGCGGAAGCCCAAGTGCCCGCTCTTGGATCGGTTCACGGCTTCCGTTTCTCATTTGGCGAGCAAGATATCCGGTATGCCCATCCCGGCGTAATCGTCCTGACCAAGATCGGGCAGAAGGGCGGCAAGACCCGTTGCGGTGTCATCGCATTGGCGATTACCCATTCTACCCAGAAGACGAACTGGGACAATAAAGACATATTGCGCATACCCGTCGAGGAGCTCGAGCCGATGGGCCTTGATGCGGCCGAGCAATGGGTGTGCATCTTCGAGTAAGCCGTCGCATACTTCCCTGAAGATACCAAGTGGATAGCCGCGGCAGGGAGTCCGCATCTGGGTCAGGCTTCCGATGCGTTTACAAGGCAGGTCATCGAGGCGTGGAAAGATTATCGTCGGCCGCGTTGATCGATTGACTGCTGCTGATCTGACTTGCGAAGGCAATTTCTTTGCAGATTGTCATGTGAGGTGTCAGAGTGAGTGCGTGTTAATTTTCACGCAAAACTGACCCGGGTTTTCCATCGAGAACTGACCCACCTTGGTGGTTATGTTCCAGGCGTCAGGTTTGGGTCAAGGCATGTGTGCCCCCCTTCTTTTTCTGCGTTGCGGCGGCGGAGCTGGCCTTGAAGCGGAAGCTGTCGTTTCCGGTCTCCAGGATGTGGCAGCGGTGGGTTAGGCGGTCGAGGAGTGCCGTTGTCATTTTGGCATCGCCGAAGACGGTGGCCCATTCGCTGAAGCTGAGATTGGTGGTGATGATGACGCT
>NZ_CBAICG010000087.1:0-4150 GCF_964715405.1 Solirhodobacter sp.
GAGGTCGGCAAGATGTTCGCCCGCGACGCCGAACGGTCGGCCTACGACAAGCCGATGCGCGCGCTGGCACTGACCTATGTCACCGGCATGACCCCGCGCCAGCCGTATTCGGCGGTCGAGTTCAACCTGATCCCGGGGATCGGCGAATACTTCGTCTTTCCCGCCCTGACCACCACCGGCCCCTGCGAGATCATGGTCTTCGAAGGCGTTCCCGGCGGCCCGATGGATTGCTGGGCCGATGTGAAGACCCCGGCGCAGCACCTCGAGAAATCGCTCTGGATCCTGAAGACCTTCCTGCCGTGGGAATATGAACGCTCGCAGAGCTGCCAGTTGACCGACGACAACGGCATCCTTGCCGGGCGCTTTGCCCCGACGATCCGGCATCCCGTCGCGACCCTTCCGTCGGGGCGCAAAGTGCTGGGTCTGGGCGACGCGGTCTGCCTGAACGACCCGATCACCGGGCAGGGCTCGAACAACGCGGCAAAAGCGGCGGCGGTCTATCTCAAGCGCATCCTGGATCACGGCGACAAGCCCTTCGACGAGGCCTGGATGCAGGGCACCTTCGATCAGTTCTGGGACTACGCGCAATGGGTGGTGACCTGGACGAACATGCTGCTGCAACCGCCGCCGCCGTTCATCCTCGACATCATGGGCACCGCCTGTGCCGAGCCCAGACTGGCGCACCGGCTTGCCAACGGCTTCGACGATCCGCGCGACTTCTTCCCGTGGTTCGCCGACCCGGCCGCCGCCGCGGACTATCTGGCCGAGTTGAGGGCCGCCTGACATGGGCGCGCCCGTCGACCTGACGGCGTTCCGGGCCGCGATGGCACGCTTTCCGGGGGCGGTCACCATCGTGACCGCCCTCGCGGGCCGCGAGCGGCGCGGGATCACCGCGACCGCCGTCTGCTCGGTCAGCGCCGAACCGCCAAGCCTGCTGGTGTGCCTCAACCGCAAGACCGGCACCTGCGCGGCGGTGCGGGACAGCGGCATGTTCAACGTCAACCTGCTGAAAGGGGAAGGCGGGCCGATCGCGTTGCAGTTTGCCGGCGCAGGCGGCGCGACCGGCGAGGAGAAGTTTTCGGAAGGGCACTGGGGCACCGACAGCCGCGGCCTGCCGTTGTTACCGGAGGCGGTGGTCGGGTTTTCCTGCGAGGTTGTCGAAGCGATGGACAGCGGCACCCACACCGTCTTCATCGGAACGGTCACGGCACTCGCGATCCGCGAAGGCGCCGCGCTGGTCTATGAACAGTCCCGCTTTCATCGGCTGGCGCCGCTCTAAAGCGAATTGCGTTCAACTTGAATCAGAATTCGCCCCAAGACTTGGGCGAATTCTGATGTCCTTGCGTCAGATAGAACGCAATTCGCTCTAGGCGCTTGGACACGCCTGTTCGTCGCGAGCCCGCGCCCGCGACGACCGCCTCGATCGGCGCCGCCCCCAGCGGCTGACCGGTGAAAAGCCGGTGGAAGGCGTTGCCGAGCGCGGTCAGCATCCAGCCCTGATCGTGCGGGACATCGCTCGGGAACGAGGGCTCATGCTGGCCGGCAATGACCGGGGTGACCTGACGCGATTGTCACGACGTCTTCTTCGCCCCCGTGTCGATGTCCTTCAGCGCGAGGGTCAGGCCCGGGTTCATGCTGTCCACCATCGCCGTCGGGATCAGGATCGTGGCGCCGCGCTCTTTCGTGGTCTCGTAGATGATGTTCATCGCCCGCAGTTGCAGCGCGGCCGGGTAGTCGGCATAGGTCTTGGCCGCCTCGACGAACTGCCCGGCGATCGCGGCCTCGGCCGACCCGAGGATGACGCGCGCCTGCTTTTCGCGCTCTGCCTGCGCCTGCCGCGACATCGCGTCCTGCAAGGCCTCGGGGATCGCCACGTCGCGGATGTCGACCGACTTCACCGAAATCCCCCAGTCGGCGGTCTTCCGGCCGATCTCCTCGCGCAGCAGGGCGTCGGCGGCCTCGCGGTCGGACAGCAGCGCCGACAACATCGACGAGCCGATCATCTGGCGCAGCGAGGTCTGCGCGACCCGGTCGATCGCCACGCGGTAGTCGGTGATGTTCAGCGCCGCCTTCTGCGCGTCATGGACGTTCCAGAAGATGATCGCGTCCACGTTGACCGGCACGGTGTCCCGGGTCAGCGCCTGTTCGGCGCTGAAGGCCGTGGTCTGGATGCGCTCGTCGATCACCGCGACGACGTTGTCGATCACCGGGATGATGAGGAAGAGCCCCGGACCTTTCACGCCGAGCAGCCTGCCCGCCCGCAGGATCACGAACTTCTGCCAGGTGTTGGCCATCTTCAACGACGCCCCGATGACGATCGCCAGAAGAACGAAGACGATCGCCAGGACATACTGCCCGGCCGCACTCAGGGTGGCGCCGATGGCAAAGAAGACGAGTGTAAGAAATGCGGTGATGAGGTTCATTTTGTTGGACCATGATGAGGGGGCACCGACGGCGGGCCTTCGTCGACCTGTCATTCGGGCCCGAGCCAGCGACAATTACGCGATCTGGACGCAGGAATGGACTGACGGCGCCCGGCAGCCTCTCTTGGCGCTTCCTGCGAAGGATGCGCGCGGTGGGGCATCTCGGTCAAGCCGACACCTGTGCCAAAGCGGGGTTCCTTCGGGACGACGTGGACACATCTGTGTTCCCCCAGCCTCGCGGCGGTCCGCCAGCGCAGGCGTCCGGCGGCCCGTTCGCCCTCGCCATGCGGGGTCCACTTTTCGTCGGGCAGGCCCGGGCACGACGGGCACCGGCAGAAACCGGCGGCCGACGCCCTGCCAGGCTGGTTGCCCCGCGCACCGCAACGCTCGCGTTCATTTGAGAAGGGCGGCCTTGGAACTTGTCCCGGCCCGTCATATCACCGCGATCGAATTCTCTCAGGTCAGGCAGGCTCCCATTGTCCAGTTCCGTCTCGAAACTCAGCGCCTGCAGCCCGATCACGCTGTCGGTGCTGCGCATTGTGGTTGCGCTCCTCTTCATCGAGCACGGAACCCAGAAGCTGCTGAACTTTCCGCCGTCAGGCCACGAGGGCCCCGCTTTGGTATCGCTGATCGGCCTTGCGGGCCTGCTGGAGATGATCGGCGGCACCCTTGTTGCCCTCGGGCTGTTCACGCGGGTGGTGGCCTTCATCCTGTCGGGAGAGATGGCGGTGGCGTATTTCATGACGCACTTCCCGCGCAGCTTCTTTCCCTTGCTCAGCGGGGGCGAAGCGGCCGTGCTGTTCTGCTTTGTGTTTCTCTACCTGGTCTTCGCTGGCGCAGGCAGCCTGAGTGTTGACGCGCTGCGCAAGAAGGGCTGATCGGCTCCAGCGCGATCTCGACGGCGTTCAGCGCATCAAGTCGGCCGGGGCTTTCAAGGCGTTGCACGACGCTTCGCACACTTGGCGGGCGTTCCGCACGCGGCCGAGCGGGAAGGTGATTTCCCTCGGGTTCATCCCGCTGGTCGATGCGGCGCCGCTGATCGTGGCGCGGGATCCGGGGTTTGACGTGGAAGAGCGGCTGAGCTTCGATCCGCACCGTGCCGCCTCGTGGTCGATGCTGCGCGACATGCTGACCTTCGGGCAGGTGGCGGCGGAGGGGATGTTCGGGGTCAACCCGAAGACGCTCGTCGTGCGGTGAGATCGAATATATGTTTCCAAGCAGGATCGTCGAAGACAAACTGCCCAAAGAGGAAAGCGCCTGCCTTCGTCAAGTGGATGCGGTCGACACTCAATATCTCGCCGTTCGCGTCGAAGAGGGGAACCCCGCCAAATCGACTGTCCATCGTCGCGAGGACATTCACGTACTCGGCCGAAGGCACCAACTGGGAGTACAGTCGATTTGCTTCGACCGTGTCTGGCATCAAATGGGCGCGCACAGCGGGTCGAAGGGATACGGGCGTGTGCATGTAGATGTTCAAATTGTACCCGAAGTGCTTGGGGCCTACCAAGACGAACGGTTTCTTCGAAAGCGGCGGCGCCGCCCAGTCGATGCTAGGACACTCCCCCTTGAACGCATATGTAGTCGGTGCTGAACAATCCTGAAGTCTATGATTTTGTTCGGTGATTCCACGGAACTGATAGCTTTAGATTGCAGGATTTCGTACGATTTGGCTCGAAACCTTGCGAAGTCGGGACCCCGGTATGAAGCACCGTCCGCGCTCTGAAGAA
>NZ_CBAICG010000088.1:0-4132 GCF_964715405.1 Solirhodobacter sp.
GGCCGTCCCGGTCGCCGCCCGCCGCGGTCAGAACACGAAGCGCGCCAAGGCCAGCGCCCCGCGTTTCCACGGCACCCGATGGGTCGTTCCCACGCGCGCCGCGATGCGGTCGCGGTTCGCCACATACCAGTCGTAGTTGCGGATCAGCGCCTCGTCGTTCGACGATTGCGGCGCATAGCCCAGACGGCTGACCGCCCGGTCAATGCTGACAAAGCTTTCCTTCGCGGCGGTCTCGTAAATCCAGGGGTACAGCGGCGACAGGTGCAGCGCCTGAAGCAGCTTCAGCGCCCAGATCGCCGGGGCCACGGGCAGCGAGACCACCCGCTTGCCATGCCCCGCCCGGTCCAGCACCGCCTGAAACCCCTCGCGCAACGTGCCATAGCGGGCGGCACCGACGTTGAAGACGGTGTTCACCCGCTCGCGGTCTTCGGTGGCACAGAGGTAGACCATCTGGCACAGGTCTTCGACGTCGAGCAACTGGTAAAGGTTGTTGCCCGGCCCGAGCACGGGAAAGCCGTGGCCCTGAAAGGCGAAGTCATAGAGCAGCTCGAACACCCCCAGCCGTTCGGGGCCGACGAACGACTTCGGGCGCAGCACCGGCAGGCACAGCCCCTTGGCGCGATACGCCACGCACAGCGCCTCGGCCTGCACCTTGGCCTCGCCATAGGGCCCGACGCCGGTCAGCCGGTCGTCTTCGACCAGCGGGTGGTGGTCGGGCACACCGTAGACCGCCGTCGACGAGATGTGGATGAATCGACCCACCCCGACCGCCAGCGCGGTGTCGAGCAGACGGCGCGTGCCCTCGACATCGGTCGACATGATTTCTTCGGGGGGGCACAGCGGCAGGGCGGCGGCGCAATGCACGACGACGTCGATCCCCTCGAACGCTCGCGCATGCAGCGACCGGTCGCGGATATCGCCCTGCAGCACGTCGATCCGCGCCGCCTCGGGATAGTCGAACGGCGCGATGTCATAGCTGCGCACCTGATGGCCGCGCGCCAGCAGGTAGCGGGTGAGGTTGATCCCCATGAACCCCGCCCCGCCCGTGATCAGATACCGCATGGATATCCTTCGATTATCCTGATTTCTTGGCTCCGGCGGTAGGGATCGAACCTACGACCAATTGATTAACAGTCAACTGCTCTACCGCTGAGCTACGCCGGAACACCGGGGGTCTATAGCAAGCGGGTTTCCGGGCGTCCAGAGGCAATCGCTCGATTTCGGCGACGGCGCGGGCCTTGCTGTCAGCGCCTCCGGAACGTTGCCGCGGGGCCTGCGGGCCCGTCGCGGGCAACCAGGTTTCTCTGTTCCAGATCAATCAGATGGGCGAGGACGTTGCGGGCAGCCGCAGGGTGCAGCGCGGGGGGCGTGTCGCGGTAGACCGATGCCGTCAGGGTGGCCACGGGTTGCGGCCGGTCGCCCAGCGCGGCGAGGATCGCGGCCTCGCGCGCATGGCGGTGCGCGGTCAGCGCGGCGATCCGGGCGGCGGGGTCTGCCACGGGGTCACCATGTGCCGGATGCAGCACCGCGGCGTTCAGTGCCGCCAGACGCTCCAGCGACATCATGTAGGCCCCCATGTCGCCGTCGGGCGGCGAGACGAGGCTGGTGGACCACCCCATCACATGATCGCCCGAGAACACCCGCCCACCGGCGTCAAAGCACAGATGGTTGCCGATGTGGCCGGGGGTCCAGACCGCGGTCAGATGCCAGCCCGCGCCGGTGACGGTCTCGCCATCGCCAAGCAGGCGGTCGGGGGCGAAGGCGGTGTCGATCCCCTCGCCGCCGCCGAGGCCGCCGGACTCCGCCCAGGCGGTCATCGCGGCGCTGCGCCCGGCGCCGCTTGGCCCGAAGGCATGGACGGGCGCAGCGGTGGCCGTGGCCAGCGGCCGGGCGAGGCCGGAGTGATCAAGGTGGCTGTGGGTGACGAAGATGTGGCTGATCCGCTCGCCCGGTTCCAGCGCGGCGAGCAGCGCGTCGAGATGGGCGGGGATCGCCGGGCCGGGGTCGATCACCGCGACCTCGCCCCGGCCGAGCAGGAAGCTGTTGGTGCCGCGGAAGGTCATCGCCGAGGGGTTCGGCGCCACCACCCGGCGCAGGTCGGGGGCAAGCCGCACCGCGCGGCCCGGTTCGGCGCCAGCCTGGGCATCCGTCATCTTGCGCTTCCTCTCGTCGCGGCCGCCCGCTAGGCTTGCGGGATGCGACCCGCCTGGCTCAACCCGCTTCTGCCGCGCAGCCTTTATGGCCGCGCCGCGCTCATCCTGATCGTGCCGGTGGTCACGATCCAGCTTGTCGTGTCGGTCGTCTTCATCCAGCGGCAATTCCAAGGCGTGACCCGGCAGATGACCGGGAACATCATGATTGAAGTGGGCTATCTGCTGGACAAGGTCAACGGCGCGAACGACATTGCTGTTGCGGTGGCGCAGGCGCGCGCGCTGACGCAACCCCTGCAGATGACGGTCGATCTGCCGGCGTCGGCCTATGCGGGCGACCGGCGGGGATGGATCGACCTGTCGGGGCGCGAGATGATCCGGACGTTGCGCGCAGGGATGCCGGGGGTGACCGGCGTCGATCTGCTGAGCGATCCCGCCGCTGTCGACGTCACCATCACGACCCGCTGGGGGCCGATGCGCGTCAGCTTCGAGCGGAGCCGCGTCTCGGCGTCGAACCCGCATCAGCTGCTGGTGCTGATGATCTTCACGTCGTTCCTGATGACGTTGATTTCGTATCTCTTTCTGCGCAACCAGTTGCGGCCGATCACCCGGTTGGCGGCGGCGGCCGAGGCCTTCGGCAAGGGCCGGTCGGTGCCCTACAAGCCGCGCGGCGCCATCGAGGTGCGGGCGGCCGGGCTGTCGTTTCTGGAGATGCGGGCGCGGATCGAGCGGCAGATCGAACAGCGCACCCTGATGCTGTCGGGGGTCAGCCACGACCTCCGCACCCCGCTGACGCGGCTGAAGCTGGGGCTGGCGATGCTGGAGGACGAGGCCGAAGCGGCGGCGATGAAACGCGATGTGGACGACATGGAGCGGCTGCTGGACGCGTTCCTGGCCTTCGCGCGCGGCGATGCGCTGGAGGAGGCGGTGGCGACCGACCCGTTCGAGCTGGTGCGCCGGACGGTGGAGAACGCGCAGCGGGCGGGCCAGCCGGTGGTGCTGGGGCCGGGCGAGGGCAGCGGCGCGGCGATGCTGCGGCCGCAGGCGGTGGGTCGGGCACTGGAAAACCTGATCGGAAATGCGGTGCGTTACGGCCACCAGGTCGAGGTGAGCGCGGTGCTGACCGAGCGCCAGGTGCGCATCACCGTGGAGGATGACGGGCCCGGCATCCCGCCCGAACGGCGCGAGGAGGCGATGCGGCCCTTCACCCGGCTCGACGCCGCGCGCAACCCCAACCGGGGCGGCGGCGTGGGGCTGGGCCTGTCGATCGCGGCGGACGTGGCGCGCAGCCACGGCGGGCAATTGCGACTGGGCGAGAGCGAAAAGCTGGGCGGGCTGCGGGCGGAGCTGGTGCTCGCGCGGTGATGGGCCCGAGTCTTCTGCGAAAATTCGCAAAGGGGGGCTGTCGGCCCCCCCGGCGCTGACGCGCCTCACCCCCGAGGATATTTGCGGAGTTATGTATCAAGCGCACCAACCCCGGAAGGGGTGAGTGATGCGTAGGAGGGTAGTAGCGGCATTAGGTGTCATCGCCGTCATGGGATCGTCCCTCTTGTTTGTGCGTCCCCCTCAAGTGCGGGGGGAGAGGAAAGACTTCATCCATCCAACTATCATCATCCAAAATCATCCCAACTTTCGAACGGACGGGCACTTCTGTAAGAACGAAGAAATTGGCGATCTCTTTTTGCGGTATACCAAAAACGTCTTTAAACCGTATTGTTACGGTGACGCTTATTCTCCTCAGATGCTCGGTAGATTTGTCCTTTATTGGAAGAAAGAATCTTATTGGAGTAATGCTTCCAGTGCGCATATCTCCCACAACAGCAAATTCACCGGCAAGGCTTATCCCCCTGAGTCCGGCACCCACCACATCTGGTGCTGACGGCCTGCCGGTCATTCGTTCGTTGATTTCAGCTGACGGTGTTCGGATTGGAGGGGGTTTCTGTTGATCTCACGGAGGAGACGCTGTTCGGGCGCCTCTTGCC
>NZ_CBAICG010000089.1:0-3893 GCF_964715405.1 Solirhodobacter sp.
GGGTGACCAGCGCCGGTGGATCAGCTTGCCTCGCACAAAGTCATGCAGCCAGCCGCCGAGGGCAAGCTTTTGCCGCCGTCCGCAGTGTTTGCGGCGCGCACGATACTCCAGCCCGCCGCGTTGCGCGCAGTAGGGCTGGGCGGGCAACCCATCCGGGCGACCACGCCGCAGTTCCCGGCCGATCGTGCTCGGCGCACGCACCAGAAGCCCGCCGATCTCCCGAAGGCTCGCCCCGCGACGATGCTCCGCCAAAATCACGCCACGTTCCTCGCCGTCGAGGTGCTTGTATCGTCTGTCCATCGCAACACCCTATGCCCCGCGGGCCGTGGATGTTGCACTTGAAGTTTGAGTCTAAGCCTGGCGATCCCGAAACAGCACCGGTTTTGCACAGATTCTTACCCGGGTGGGCGCCGATCTGGTAATCTCGGCCCATTGAATCGGGATTTTCGGGGACAGGATATGAGTTTCAGGATTTTCGCCGCCGGCACGGGGAATTTTCACTACACGCGCAATGGCCTCGATTTCGGCGACGTCTATGACGTGGCGGACGGGCTGTCGCGCATCGCCTCGGTCACCGGGGGGGCGCGCAGCGCGGCGACCGGGATCGTGACCGATGCGGCCACGCCCACCTCGGGCGTGCGGCAGGCGCTGAATGCCTACGGGCAGATCGAAGGCCTGCACCTGCTGCATGACAGCGTCGAGATGATGGTGGTGGACATGGGATCGGTGCAGGTCATGGTCTATGCCCGGCAGGCGCGCACGTTCTGGGTCGACAACACCGCCGTGGCGACCGTCATGCTGGCCAACGACGACGACGACCCGGCGGTGACCTTCCTTCGCCGCGTCAACCCGGTGCTGGCAGAGACGGAAATGAACACCTTCGGCGTGCTGGCGGCGATCGCCGGGGTGATGACGCGCTTCAGCACCGAGGGCGCGCGGGCCGACAACGGGCGCTGCATGCTGAACATCCAGATCTTCCGCTGACGGCCGTTCCGGAGTGCGCAGCGTCAGGCCGCGGTCGCGGATTGTGGTCAATCGCGCGCCGCGCTGGCGCTGACGCCGTGGATGATGATCCTCACGCCTCGCCCGGCCGCGTCATCTCGAACACCTCGCGCACGACGGCATAGTCCCGGTAGCCCAGCCGCGCGACGGGCTGGAAGCGGGTGACGTCGAAGCGGCCATCGACAAGGCAATCGTCGCGCAGGTGCACGCCGATGACCTCGCCGAGGATGAGGTGATTGCCGGGGCCCAGAAGGTCGATCACCTGCGTCAGGCGGCATTCGAGGCTGGCGGGGGCATGGGCGACGCGCGAGCAGGCGATGGTGTCGCAGGGCGTGCGTTCGACCCCGCCCAGGGTGAACTCGTCGGTCTCTTTCGGCCAGGGCCCGGACGAGCGGTTCATCGCCTCGCGGGCGGCATATTCGACCACGTTGATGCAGAAGACCCGGGTTTCCTCGATGTTGGCCAGCGAATCCTTGCCGCGCGCCCGGTCGGGCTTGCGGCCGGTCGAGGCGAACATCACCTGCGGCGGGGTGTAGGCCACGGCGTTGAAGAACGAATAGGGCGCCAGGTTTTCCGTCCCGTCGCCGCCACGGGTGGACACCCAGGCGATGGGGCGCGGCGCGATGATGGCGCTGAACGGGTTGTGCGGCAGGCCGTGGCCGTCGGCGGGGCGGTAGAACATGGGCGATCCTCGATCCGTTTGCCCCTGACCTAGGGCCATGCTACCCGCGTTTCCAGAAGATTCGCCGCGCGGGCAAGGATGCGGCCGGGGAGGGCAGGACAGGCATGTACCAGCTCGAGGAAGAGACCGACGCCGACCAGTGGGAGGTCGAGGCGCTTTATGACCTGTGCTTCGCGCCGGGGCGGACGGCGCTGTCGTCCTACCGGCTCCGCGACGGGGTGCCCAAGGTCGCCGAACTGTGTCTGGTGCTGCGCGAGGATGGCGTGCTGGCGGCGGTGATCCGGTTCTGGCCGGTGCGGGTGGGGGGCCAGCCGGTGCTGCTGCTGGGCCCGGTGGCGGTGCACCCGACCCGGCAGGGCGAGGGGCTGGGGGGCTATCTGATCCACGAAAGCCTGGCCGAGGCGCGCAGGCTGGGCTGGCGCCGGGTGCTGCTGGTTGGCGACGCGCCCTATTATGGCCGCTTCGGTTTTCGCAAGCTGGCGGGCGTGGTGATGCCGCCACCGACCAACCCCGACCGGGTGCTGGGGTTTGAACTGGCACCGGGTGCGTGGACGGGCGTCAGCGGCGAGGTGACGCGCTGGACCGACGCACCGGGCGGCTGAGCCGCGTCTTGCAAGCGCGGACGCGGCCCCCTACCTTTTCCGGCATGGACCCCATTGCCCCCGAACTGAGCCTGATGCCCGTTGTGCTGCCGCAAGCGCAGATCACGGCGCTGGCGACGCGCCACCGCAAGGCGGGCGGGCTGGTGATGACCATTGTCAACGCCGCCGGAACGCGGATCGAAAGCCGGCTGGAGATGCTGCCGGACGGGGTGAAGGACCGCATCGAGTCGGTCGCGGCAGCCGCTCTTGACCGCAGCTACCGGCTGGCGGGGCGCACCGTGACGGCGGGGCCGCGCCTGGGCGAACGCGGGCATCTGGCGCTGGCCACGCTGACCGGCGCGGTGGGCGGTTTTGGCGGCCTGGCCTCTGCGCTGGCGGAACTGCCGGTGACGGTGACGGTGATCTTCCGCTCGCTGCAGCGGATCGCGGCGGAGCATGGCTACGACCCGCAGGACGAAGGCGTGCGGCTGGAATGCCTGCAGGTGTTCGGCTCGGGCAGCCCGCTGGAACGCGATGATGGCGTGAACACCTCGTTTCTGGGCGCGCGGGTGACGATCACCGGGGCCACGCTGAACGGCGTGATCTCGGCCGTGGCGCCGCGCTTTGCAACCGTGCTGGGCGAGAAGCTGGCGGCGCAGGCGGTGCCTTTGCTGGGCTCGGTGGCGGGGGCGGGGATCAACTACGCCTTTGTCCGCTATTATCAGGAAATGGCGCATGTGCGCTTTGGCCTGAAGCGGCTGGCCGAGGTGCATGGCGATGACGCGGTGCTGGCGGCGTTCCGGGCGGCGGCGGGGTAGGGGGTCGCATGAGGTCTGCGAATGGCTTTGTGCCGGTCAAGGCCAAGACGATCATTTACAAGTTCATGGATAGCCATTGGCTCGACAACGTGGTGCAGCAGCGGAACAAGATTTCGCGGATTCTGGAAACCAACGACCCGTTCGAATTTCTCGCATTCAACGGCAAGGCATACGAGGCTTGGGTCAGGGATGATTCCCACAGAAAGGTTGGTTTCGTATCGTTTGCAAAACGGCGTGACCACATTCTGATGTGGTCGCGCTACGCCAATCATCACCGGGGCGTTGCCCTCGGCTTCCGTGTCTTGGAACCACATTTCTTTGAAGTGTCGTATGTAGGAGACAGGAAGCCCCTGACTGACGAGCCCACTGGAAAAGACGTTGAAACGCTTGTCTTCACCAAGGGACGTGAGTGGCAAGCAGAACAAGAGGTTCGGGGCGTGTGTCCTTTGAATGTAGCTCAAACCAAGGTTGTCGATGGGCGGGTGCTCTATTTCGATCCGTGGTCGCCGTCTCTGGAACTCGTGAGCATCACCCTTGGCGTGCGCTGCACGGTGGGAATCGAAGACGTGCAGAACTGCCTGCGCAATCTATCTGCCCAAGTGAAAATCGAGAAAGCGACGATTTCGAATGATAAATTCGGACTTGAATTTGGCCTGTTCGCCTAGTGTTATCCACCTGACGGATGGTTCCCGTTGTCGTTCTGGTGTGCTATTCTCGCGGCATGAGACGCGATGGAATCTGCCTATACCTTGGCCCCGTTGAGCGTGAGCAGCTTGAAGCCCTGCTCACCGACCGAAATACGCCGCGCAA
>NZ_CBAICG010000090.1:0-3850 GCF_964715405.1 Solirhodobacter sp.
CGGGGGGCAGGCAGCCCCCCGCTTCCCTTCCGCAAGCTCCCGCGCTACCAAAGACGCATGAGCACCATTCTCGACCGCATCAAGGCCTACAAACTCGACGAGATCGCCGCCGCCAAGGCCGCGCACCCCCTCGCCGAGGTCGAGGCGCAGGCGCATGAAGCCTCGGCCCCGCGCGGCTTTCTGGACGCGCTGCAACGGGCTTCGCGCCAGGGCTACGGCCTGATTGCCGAGGTCAAGAAGGCGAGCCCCTCCAGGGGCCTGATCCGCGCCGATTTCGATCCGCCCGCGCTGGCGCGCGCCTATGAGGCGGGCGGCGCGGCTTGCCTGTCGGTGCTGACCGATGCGCCCTCGTTTCAGGGCGCACCGGGGTTCCTGACCGCCGCGCGCGCCGCCACGAAGCTGCCCGCGCTGCGCAAGGATTTCCTTTACGACCCCTATCAGGTCGTCGAGGCGCGCGCCTGGGGCGCCGACTGCATCCTGATCATCATGGCCAGCGTGTCCGACGCGCAGGCCGCCGAGTTGGAGGCCGCCGCGATCGTCTGGGACATGGACGTGCTGATCGAGGTGCATGACGAGCCCGAACTGGAACGTGCCGCCCGCCTCGCCTCGCCGCTGATCGGCATCAACAACCGCAACCTGCACAGCTTCGACGTCAGCCTCGACACCACCCGCCGTCTGGCGCGGCTGGCGCCCGAAGGCGCGGTGCTGGTGTCGGAAAGTGGCCTGTCCACCCCCGCCGACCTCGCCGACCTCGCGCGCTATGGCGTGCGCGCCTTCCTGATCGGCGAAAGCCTGATGCGGCAGGCCGACGTCGCGCAGGCCACGCGCGATCTGCTGGCGAACCCGCTGGTGACGCAGGGGGGCCTCTGATGGCGCTGACGCATTTCGACGCCGAGGGTCGCGCGCATATGGTCGATGTCTCGGCCAAGCCGGTCACCGACCGCATTGCCGTGGCGACCAGCACGGTGCGGATGCAGCCGCAGACGCTGGCGCAGATCACCGCAGGCACCGCGAAGAAGGGCGATGTGCTGGGCGTGGCGCGGCTGGCGGGCATCATGGCGGCCAAGAAGACCGCCGACCTGATCCCGCTCTGCCATCCGCTGCCGATCACCAGGGTCGCGCTGGAACTGGAGCCCGACACCGCCCTGCCCGGCGTGCGGATCACCGCCACCGTCAAGACCTCGGGCCAGACCGGGGTCGAGATGGAGGCGCTGACCGCCGTCACCGTCGCCGCGCTGACCGTCTACGACATGCTCAAGGCGGTCGAGAAGGGGATGGAGATCACCGACATCCGCCTTTTGATGAAGGACGGCGGCAAGTCCGGCCGCTTCGAGGCGCAGCCGTGATCACCGTCGAAGAGGCGCTGGAGCGGGTCTTCGCCCTCGTCGCGCCGCTCGGGGTGGAACGGGTTGCGCTGGCCGAAGCGGGCGGCCGCGTGCTGGCCGAAGACGTCGCCGCCCGCCGCGATCAGCCCCCCTTCGACGCCTCGGCGATGGACGGCTACGCCATCCGCGGCCTGACCGCCGGCCCCGGCGCGCGCTTCCGCGTGATCGGCGAGGCGGGCGCGGGCCATGCCTTCACCGGCTCCGTCGGCCCCGGCGAGGCGGCGCGCATCTTCACCGGCGCACCGATGCCCGTCGGCGCCGACCGCGTGGTGATCCAGGAGGATGTGACGCCCGACGGCGATGTGATCACGCTGGGCGACCGGCTGGATGCGGGCACCAACATCCGCCCGCGCGGCGGCGACTTTCCGGCCGGGTTCCGCATGACCGCGCCGCGCCGCCTGCGCCCGCACGACCTGGCGCTGCTGGCGTCGATGAATGTGGCGCTGGTGCCGGTGACTCGCCGCCCGGTGGTGGCGCTGATCGCCACCGGCGACGAACTGGTGATGCCCGGCGAAGACCCGCGCCCCGACCAGATCATCGCCTCCAACGGTTTCGCGCTGAAGGCGATGGTCGAGGCCGAGGGCGCCGAGGCGCGGATGCTGCCGATCGCCCGCGACACCGAGGCCGAACTGGCCCTGGTGCTGGGCCTGGCAAAGGGCGCCGATCTGATCGTGACGATCGGCGGCGCCTCGGTCGGCGATCACGATCTGGTCGGCAAGGTGACCGCCGATCTGGGGATGGAGCGCGCCTTCTACAAGATCGCGCTGCGCCCCGGCAAGCCGCTGATGGCCGGGCGGCTAGGCGGCGCCGCCGTGCTGGGCCTGCCGGGAAATCCCGTCTCGGCAATCGTTTGCGCGCATCTCTTCATGTCGCCGATGCTGCGCGTGATGCTGGGCCTTGGCGCCAGCGCGCCGCGCCGCGACCGGGCGGTGCTGGCAGCCGACGTCGGCCCCACCGGCCCGCGCACGCATTTCATGCGCGCCCGCCTCAGCCACGAAGGCGGGCTGCCACGCATCACCCCCTTCGACCGCCAGGACAGCTCGCTGCTGGGCGTGCTCGGCGCCGCCGACGCGCTGCTGATCCGCCCGCTGGGCGACCGCGCCCGCCCGGCCGGAACCGAGGTGGAGTATCTGCCGCTGTGACCGGGCGCTTGACACAAACCGGGAACACGGGTAGAACAATGACTGAACACCTGTCGCAGCCAGGATCGGAGCCCGCCGGATGCTGACCCGCAAGCAGTTGGAACTGCTCGATTTCATCAATACCCGGATGCAGCGTGACGGGGTGCCACCCTCGTTCGACGAGATGAAGGACGCGCTCGACCTGCGCTCCAAGTCCGGCATCCACCGCCTGATCACGGCGCTGGAGGAGCGTGGCTTCATCCGCCGCCTCGCCCACCGCGCCCGCGCGCTGGAGATTGTCAAACTGCCCGACGCGATGGCGCGTGAAGGCTTCAGCCCCCGGCTGATCCCCGGCGACCGGCCCGACCGGCCTGCCACCGCGATTCCGGTCGAACCGATCGACGCGCTGGAACTGCCGGTGATGGGCCGCATCGCGGCGGGCACCCCGATCGAGGCGATTCAGGACATTTCGCACCACATCGCGGTGCCCGGCTCGATGCTCTCGGGCCGCGGCCAGCATTACGCGCTGGAGGTGAAGGGCGATTCGATGATCGACGCCGGGATCAATGACGGCGACATCGTGGTGATCCGCGAACAGTCGACGGCCGAGAACGGCGACATCGTGGTGGCGCTGGTCGATGATGCCGAAGCGACGCTGAAACGGTTCCGCCGCAAGGGCGCGATGATCGCGCTCGAAGCCGCCAACCCCGCCTATGAAACGCGCCTGCTGCCCGACACCCGGGTGAAGGTGCAGGGTCGGCTGGTCGGGCTGATCCGCAGCTACTGAGGTCGGACCGGTCCCGCCCTGCTCTCCGGCGCCGCCTTGGAGCGAATTGCGTTTCATCTGACACGACGACATCAGAATTCGCCCAAGTCCTGGGGCGAATTCTGAATCAAGATAAACGCAATTCGCTTTAATCCCCGGCCCCGGCCATCCGGGCGTCATCGTCACTGGTCGGCGTGACCGCCTCGAGCGGGCTTTCCGCGGCGTGCGGGACTTGCTGCGGATCGGCGCCGGTGGGCCCGCGCGCCAGCGGCGGCAGCAGCGCGGGACGCAGCGGGTAGCGGTGCCCGGCGCGGGTCCAGGGCCGGTCGCCCTGCACCGCGCGCGCGCTCTGAAAGACCAGCGCCCCGCCCGAAACCTCCACCGACAGCGCGCCGCTGCGGCGTAGGGTCTTCAGGTCGATCACCCGGCACCCCGGCGGGCGCGGACCATCGAGCGCCGCGCCCAGAATGACGATCCGGGCCTCGGCGCAAGCCCCCGGCACCGCGTCGGCCGCGCCCTTGCCCGACAGGATCAGGCCGGGAATCCCGGCCCGCATGAAGGCGCGCCGCCCGCGCGGC
>NZ_CBAICG010000091.1:0-3418 GCF_964715405.1 Solirhodobacter sp.
AGCGACCGGTTGAAACTGGGCGTGACCGGCTGTAACGTTTCACCCATGCCTGCGTCCGATGCTGCCGTCGTTTCCTGTCTAGCAGCTTGAATCTACAGCGATTTCAGACGCACGCAACCAATCCAACCGATTTCCGTGAATAAGCCGGGTTGATGCAGAACAGAGCGAAGCGTTTCCAGTCTTTCCAAGGAATTTTCCCATCGCGAATTTCACCCATTGTCAGGCTACACGCCTTCAAACAACCTTGACAAGTCACGCGCTCGCCTCAACGCGAGTCCGTGACCATGAGGTTTGCCTAGGCTGTTAACCCAGGGAACAGAAACTCACTCCTTTCAGGAAGGGCTCCAAAAGAAGAGTGCAATTCGGTGGCCAAGTGGTCGGCTAGGGCTGGACTGTCCTCGTGCTGCGCTCACCTTAGGGTTTATTCGGAGTCGAAGGCGTCATCGGACCCTCCAACTACGAAAACGCCCCCTACCCCCGCCGGTCCGGCAGCACGCAGAGCATCTCATAAAGCAGGTTCGCGCCCACCAGCGCGGTATTGCCCGAGGGGTCGTAGGGCGGCGAGACCTCGACCAGATCGCCACCGACGAGGTTCAGCCCCGCGCAGCCGCGCACGATCTCCAGCGCCTGCCAGATCGTCAGGCCGCCCGGTTCCACCGTGCCGGTGCCGGGGGCGAAGGCGGGGTCGAGGCTGTCGATGTCGTAGCTGAGGTAGCAGGGCGCGTCGCCGATCTTCGCGCGCACCTCGGCCATCAGCGGGGTCAGCGACTTGTGCCAGCAGTCCTCGGCCTGCACCACGGTCCAGCCCTGCTGGCGGCCCCAGTCGAAGTCGTCGGGGCTGTAGCCGGTGCCGCGCAGGCCGATCTGATAGACCTTGTCGTTGATCAGGCAGCCCTCTTCCCAGGCGCGGCGGAACGGGCAGCCGTGCGCGACCTTCTCGCCGAACATCGTGTCGTTGATGTCGGCGTGGGCGTCGATGTGGATCAGCGCCACCGGCCCGTGCACCTTCTTCATCGCGCGCAGGATCGGCCAGGTCAGCGTGTGATCGCCGCCCAGCGTCAAGGGGATCGCGCCGTGGGTCAGCACCTCGTCGTAGAAGGCGGTGATGATGTCGACCGATTTCTTCAGGTCGAAGGTGTTGATCGGCACGTCGCCGATGTCGGCCACCTGCATCCGCTCGAACGGGGCGGCGCGGGTGGCCATGTTGTAGGGCCGCAGCATCCGGCTTTCATCCCTGATCTGGCGCGGGCCCAACCGGGTGCCGGGGCGGTTCGAGGTGCCGATGTCGATCGGAATGCCGACGAAGCAGGCATCCAGCCCCGCGGCCGTTGCCTGCGTCGGCAGCCGCATCATCGTGGCCGGGCCGCCAAAGCGCGGCATTTCGTTGCCGCCCAGCGGCTGGTTGTAGGTGGTCATGTCGATCTCCTCCGGCGCCGGTCGGGGCCGCGTTCCGCCCTACCATGCCAAGGAAGATCGCCCCGTCAACCGTGCACGCACGCACGGCAGCGCGGCCGCCTTGCCCCGCCCGCGCGCGCCGCGTTACATCGCGGCCATGAGCCGAGCTTTTCCTATTTCAGAATCGTTCACCGGGGCCCGCGCGTGAGGCGGCGCCGGGCGCTGCTGGAGCGGATGACGGCGCATCTGCTGCACGCGCTTGACCATGCCCGCCTGTCGGACGATCTGACCGCGCGGCCCGGGTTGCTGCAATCGCTCGATCCGCGGGTGAAACTGGGCGGGCTGCTGGGCCTGGCCGTCACGGTCACCGCCGTGCACCAGCTCTGGGCGGTGGCGGGGTTGTTCCTCGTGGCCGTCCTGATCGCGCTGGCCTCGCGGCTGCCGATCGGCCGCACGCTGGCACCGCTCTGGCTCGGCATCCTGATCTTCACCGGCACCATCGCCCTGCCCGCGCCGTTCCTGACCCCCGGCGTGACGGTGGCGCATCTGCCGCTGACCGGCTGGCCGATCACCCGGCAGGGGCTGCGCAGCGCGGCCTTCCTGATCGGGCGGGCGGAAACGGCGGCGAGCTTCACCACGCTGCTGATCCTGACCACGCCCTGGCCGCATGTGCTCAAGGCGATGCGCGCCTTCCGGGTGCCGGTGGTGGTGGTGGCGATCTTCGGCATGACGCATCGCTACATCTTCCTGTTCCTGCAAGCGGCGGCGCAGATGTTCGAGGCGCGGCGCAGCCGGATGGTCGGCCGCCTGACCCCGCGCGAGGGCCGCAGGCTGGCGGTGGCGACGGCGGGCGCGCTGCTGGGCCGGGCGATCGAGACCGGCAACGAGGTGCATCTGGCGATGATCGCGCGCGGCTACCGGGGCGAGCCGCGGCTGTTGCAGGACTTCCGCACCCGCCCGCGCGACTGGGCGGCGCTGGCGGGCGGGGCGGCGGTGGTGGCGCTCGCCTTCTACGGGGGCACCTGAGATGGACCGGGCGCCCTACACCCCCCCGGTCGCCGCGCCGCCCACCTTCACGCCGCCGGTGTTCCAGATCGCCGACGTTCACTTCGCCTATCACGGCATTCCGGCGCTGGACGGGCTGACGCTGAGCATCCCGCGCGGCCAGCGGGTCGCGCTGCTGGGCGCCAACGGGTCGGGCAAGTCCACCCTGCTGCGGCTCCTTGACGGGCTTTACTTCGCCCAACGCGGCCGGGTCGCCGCCTTCGGGCAGGCGCTGACCGAGGACGCCTTGCAGGACGAGGCCACCGCCATCGCCTTTCGCCGCCGCGTTGGCCTCGTGTTCCAGAACCCCGATGTGCAGCTTTTCAACCCGACCGTACTGGACGAGGTCGCCTTTGGCCCGTTGCAGATGGGCTGGCCGCGCGCCGAGGTACTGGCCCGCGTGACGCGCGCGCTGGCGGAGTTCGGGCTGACCGCGCTGAAGGACCGCCCGCCGCACCGCCTGTCGGGCGGCGAGAAGAAGCGGGTCGCGCTGGCCTCGGTGCTGGTGCTGGAGCCTGAGGCGCTGCTGCTGGACGAACCCACCGCCGCGCTGGACCCCAAGAGCGCGTCGGAGATGATCGACTTCCTGATCCGCTGTCGCGGCACCGGGCGCACAGTGGTGACGGCGACGCATGACCTCGACATCGTGGCCGACATCGCCGACCTTTGCGTGGTGATGAAGGCGGGCCGGGTGATCGCGCAGGGGCCGCCGCGCGCGATCCTGACCGACGCCGCCCTGATGACCGACGCGCATCTGGCCCACACCCATCTGCACATCCACCACGGCCATGTGCACCACAGCCACCACCACCTGCACAGCGATGCCGACGACACGCCCGACCCTGCCGATCCTTGATTTCGCGGCTCGGCCGGGGTGAGATGGCCGCAGACCCGCGAGGAGACTTCGGATGCAGGCCACACGGCTGTTCCAGACCGGCGATCTGCGTCTGGTCACGATTGCCGACCCCGCCCCCGCCCC
>NZ_CBAICG010000092.1:0-3342 GCF_964715405.1 Solirhodobacter sp.
TGTGGAACCCCGCTCCGGCTACGCCCTCCCGGGGTTCCACAACCAACGACACTTTCTCATCCAGATTGACGCGCGACTCTCATCTTGATCGTCGCGCTACAGGTCACGGTCGACCGGCTGCGGATGCGGGGGGTACAATGACCCTGCAGCGACGCATCAACCGCGGTGTCGGCCGCGAGAAGCGCGCGCTGGGCGTGCAGGCGATCCTGGAATGGGCCTTCCGGATCGAAAAGGCGCAGTTCGAGCTGCCCGAGCGGCGGGACGGCGAGGAGGCCGGGTTCGGCTTTGGGCTGGAATATGTCCTCATCCAGCGCGCGGCGCTGGGCTGCGAGATCGACGGCGGCCGGCACAAGCTCGGCAGTTGCAGCCACCCTGATGCCGAGATAGTCGCCGCGGCCGTCGTCGGCATGCCCGACGCGCTGGGCGGGATCCGGATGGCGATCCGCGTGGTCGAACTGGCGCGCGCTGGGCTCACGCCGGACTGGATGCCCGGCGCGGTGCCGCGCTGCGTGCCGGTCGAGACCAGGCGCAACCAGCATGGCGAGCGGGCGACCACGATGGTGGTCGGCACCGAGCGGGTGCTGACCCGCGGCAAGTGGCGCAGCGTCGAGGTGTTGGCCTGTCCGGTCACCTGGCACCCGCATCCGGGCCAAATCGAGGGGGCACGGCGCGCCTACGAGGAGTGGTGGCGGGCGCTGGACTGGGTGCGGGATGGGCTGATGGTGGGCGGGATGCTGGGGGAGGTCGAGGTGTCGGCGGCGATGCCAAAATCGCAGCCTTGGTTTCCTCGTCACCGCCTTTAGCCGACGTTGCAAAGCATCCATTCTGCCGGTTAGCCTTTAACTACCCCGTCATCGTTCCAGCTTGGGCTTGATTGCAATGCTATCATTGCCTAGCCTTGGCATTGCAACCGGAGGGCACCATGGCCAGCATCACGATTCGCAACCTTGACGACGATGTAAAGCGCCGCCTGCGCGTGCGAGCGGCTGAGCACGGCCGTTCGATGGAAGAGGAGGCCCGCGATATCCTGCGGCAGGTTGTCGGCCAGCCCAACGCGCCACGCAACCTTGGCTTGGCAATCCACTCCCGGTTCGCTGCAGCGGGCGGCATCGACTTGACCCAGGTACAGCGCGGCCCGATGCGCCCCACACCTGGCTTCGAGTGATCAATGATCCTCCTCGACACCAACGTGATCTCGGAACTGATGCGCACCGAACCAGCCCAGATCGTGTTGGACTGGTTCGGCAAGCACGACGCGGCTGACCTGTTCATCTCGGCAGTCACAGAAGCGGAACTGCGCACCGGCGTCGCAATCCTGCCAGAAGGGCAGCGCCGCGACCGGCTGCAACTCGCCATCGACGCCATGATCGACCAGGATTTCCAGGCCCGCGTCCTCCCCTTCGACAGTCCAGCCGCCAAAGCCTACGCCGAAATTGCTGCCCGGCGCCGGGCAGCGGGCCGCCCCATCGCCGAGGCCGACTGTCAGATCGCGGCCATCGCCCGCGCCGCGAACGCCCCTGTCGCCACCCGCAACATCAAGGATTTCGACGGCTGCGGCATCCGCTTGATCAATCCCTGGAACGACCTATGAACGCCGTCGAAATCGAACAGGCCATTTCCGAACTGGCAGAAAAGCCATTTGACCGGCAAGAGTTCCCCTTCCAGTTCCTCGAAGCCTTCGGGAACAAGGAAACTACGCTGAAACGTTTGCGTCAGGGCGTGTCGAACAAGTCCGACCTTGGCGGCGTCCTGCAGACGAACAACATTCACATCGTCACGTGTGCACCGGGCGAGGTTTCGGTCACGCTTGCCGCCCTTCGCTCAAGCCCCGCCACGGCCAAAGGCAAAGCCCGCTTCATCCTCGCCACCGATGGCGAAACGCTCGAGGCCGAAGACCTCACCTCCGACGACCCCGCCATCGCCTGCGCCTACGGGGACTTCCCCGACCACTTCGGCTTCTTCCTGCCGCTGGCAGGGATCACCACCGTCAAGCAGATCCGCGAAAGCGCCTTCGACATCAAGGCGACCGGCCGCCTGAACCGGCTCTAAGTCGAACTGCTGAAGGACAACCCCGAATGGGGCACCGAGGCGCGCCGCCACGACATGAACCACTTCATGGCGCGGCTGATCTTCTGCTTTTTCGCCGAAGACACCGGCATCTTCAACGGCGGCGCCCTCTTCACCACCACCGTCAGCCAGTTCAGCGACCGGGACTCCGCCAACACCCACTGGGTGATCAGCGAAATCTTTCGGGCGATGAACACCAGGATCGCTGATCGCCCCACCGCAGATCTGCGCAACTGGGCCAACGCTTTTCCCTATGTGAACGGCGGCCTGTTCTCGGGCGACACCGACGTGCCGCGCTTTTCCAAGATCGCGCGCAGCTACCTTTTGCACATCGGCAGCCTCGACTGGACCAAGATCAACCCCGACATCTTCGGCTCGATGATCCAGGCCGTCGCGGATGAGGGCGAGCGTTCGGCGCTGGGCATGCACTACACCTCGGTGCCGAACATCCTGAAGGTGCTGAACCCGCTGTTCCTCGATGACCTGCGCGCGCAGCTAGAGGAGGCGGGCGACAACCCCCGCAAGCTGCTGAACCTGCGCAACCGGATGGCCAAGATCAGGGTGTTTGACCCCGCCTGCGGATCGGGCAACTTCCTGGTCATCGCCTACAAGGAAATGCGCGCGATCGACGCGGTGATCAACCAGCGCCGGGGCGAGGCGGATCGCAAGACCGACGTGCCCAAGACCAACTTCCGCGGCATCGAGCTGCGCGACTTTGCCGCCGAAATCGCCCGTCTCGCGCTGATCATCGCCGAGTTCCAGTGCGACGTGACCTATCGCGGCGAGGTGCAGGCGCGGGCGGAGTTCCTGCCGCTGAACGCGCAGAACTGGATCACCCAAGGCAACGCCCTGCGGCTGGACTGGTTGTCGGTCTGCCCGCCCACCGGGACCGGGGTGAAGTTTCAGGCAGAGGATCTGTTCCACACGCCGCTGGATCAGGCGCAGATTGATTTTGAGAACGAGGGCGGCGAGACGTATATCTGCGCGAATCCTCCTTTCAAGGGAACCCGCAAGCAGGACTCCCAAGAGAAAGATGACCTCGAGCGGGTGTTCGCCGGAATCACTAGTGTTCTGCACCTGACATAGGATTCCCGACGGCGCTCGGCTGTGGCATGGTCGGCGGATGACCCCGGGATATTCATCGAACCCCTCTGCGAGAGTGACTCCGGGCGGTTTCGAAGCCCGCGATGGCCTTTTTCTGGGTCTGTGAGCGGCCTCGGGCGATGGTTGGCGGGGCCGTCGCGCCCCCGGGTTCGTTTTTGGCAGATGCCGGAG
>NZ_CBAICG010000093.1:0-3042 GCF_964715405.1 Solirhodobacter sp.
CGCCATCGGCAGGCCCGACAGGCCGCCAAAGCCCATCGTGGTGTCGATGCTGCGCCCGTCGAGCATCGCGCACAGGCTGGCGCCGCCGCCCAGATGCGCCGCGATCACCCGCCGCGCCTGCGGCGCGACCTTCGGCACCTGACGGCTGATGTAGTCGTAGGACAGGCCGTGATAACCCCAGTGGCGCACCCCGGCATCGCGCACCGATTGCGGCAGCGCATAGGTCTGGGCCACCTCGGGCATGGTGCGGTGAAACGAGGTGTCGAAGCAGGCGACCTGAGGCAGGGCGGGAAACGCCGCGGCAAAGGCGCGCGCGCCGCGGATGTTGAACGCCTGATGCGAGGGTTCCATCGCAGCCAGCGCATCAAGTTCGTCCAGCACGTCGGGCGTCAGCAGCACTGGCGCCTGATGGTGGCTGCCGCCCAGCACCACCCGATGACCGGCGCCGACAATGCGGGTGTCCTTCAGATTGGCCTCGATCCAGGCCAGCACGAAGGTCAGCGCCGTGCCGTGATCAATCGCGCGACCCGTGCCCCAGTCGTGCGAGCCCAGCGGCCGTTTCGCGGCATCGGTGACGGCGAAGGTCGGATCGTCCTGCATCCCCGCGATGGCGCCGTGGCACAGCGGCTGTGGCGTGCCGCAGGGTGCCCGTGCATAGGCGCCGAACTTCAGGCTGGTCGAGCCGGAGTTGAAGACGACAATCGCCTCGACCATCGGGCGCTACCCCGCCGTGTCGGGGGTCAGGATCGTCGGGTCGCGCGCCAGCGCCTCGGCATAAAGCACGGCAGCGGCGGCCGAGAACAGCCGTGCCGCGATGGTGTCGGCCCGGCTGGTCAGGATCACCGGCACCCGCGCGCCCACGACGATGCCGGCCATCTGCGCGTCGGCCATGAAGGTGAGGTTCTTGTAGACCATGTTGCCCGCCTCGATGTTGGGCACCAGCAGCACATCGGCGATCCCGCACACCGGCGAGGCGATGCCCTTGACCCGCGCCGCTTCCGCATCCACCGCGGCGTCAAGGTCAAGCGGCCCGTCGACGATGCCACCGACGATCTGGCCGCGATCCGCCATCTTGGCGAGGATCGCGCCGTCGAGCGTGGCCTGCATCTTGGTCTCCACCATCTCGACCGCCGCCAGCACGGCGACCTTGGGCACCGCGATGCCAAGCGCGCGGGCAAAGCCGATGGCGTTCTGGCAGATGTCGCGTTTCTGGTCGGTGGTCGGCGCGATGTTCAGCGCGACGTCGGTGACGATGAACTGGCGCGCGTAGGTCGGCACCGACATCAGCGCGCAATGGCTGAGCGTGCGGGCGGCGCGCAGCCGGGATTCGGGTTGCAGGATCGCGTGCAGGAACTGGCCGCTGTGCAGGCTGCCCTTCATCAGCGCGCCGATCTCGCCCGCCCCGGCGGCCATCGCGGCCTTCAGCGCGGCCTCTTCGGGCCCCTCGGCCGCCACGATCCGGCACAGCGAGATATCCAGACCGGCGCCCGCCGCGATGCGTCGCATCTCGTCCGGGGGGCCATAAAGGACCGGCACGATCAGATTGGCCGCCGCCGCCGCGACCGCGCCGCCCAGCGCGTCGGCGCTGCAGGGATAGACCACGCCGGTCAGCATCGGGGCAAGAGTGTCGCAGCGGTTGATCAGCCCCTCCAGCCGGTGCTCTGCCACCTCGCGGCTCTGGTGCGCGGTGGGGGCCAAAACGTCAAGGCTGGCGGTCGCGACAATCCGCCCGGCGGCGTCGGTGCAGGTGCCGTCGAGCACGACAATCCCCTGCGCGGCGCGTTTCTCGCGCACCACCAGCCGCGCCGTCAGTTCGGCGCCGACCGGCAAGGGGCCATCGATGCGAACCGAGGTGGCCCGGACCGAACTGCCCGGGCCGGGCAGTTCCGATCCGATCATCGCGACCAGAATGGCGGTGACGATGCCCGCGGTATCCTGGCTTTGGCCAAGCGCGGTGAAGGCATCCTGATTGCCGAAGACGATGCCCCAGGCCCGCAGGTCGCCGACACCCAGGGTGCGGGTGACCTTGGCGGTGTCGCCGACGCTGATCTGGTCGAAGGTCTTGTTGATGAGAAGCGTCATCCCTTGGTCCTTGTCGGTTTGCGAACGGGCAGCGGCGTCCCGGCGCCGGTCGGGGTCTGGGGCAGGGTCTGGGGCAGGGACGGCAGCATCCGGACGAGCCGCGCCAGCCGGTCGCGCATCGCGGGCGTCGGCGGAGCGCCCGCCGACAGGATGGTTTCCACCTGCCGCAACAGGTCGCGGCGGGCGCCCGAGTCCGGCACGATGCCCGCCAAAGCCGCGATCGCGCCGTCACCCTCAAGCTGAAGCACGAAGAACTGGTCGCGCACCAGCGTCTTGAACGCGGCGAGGGACAGGTGCATCAGCTCCTTGCGCACCACGTTCAGCGCCAGCGCGCTGCGTTCGTCAACCGATTGATCTGCCATCGCGGCGTAGAGAACGGCGCGGACCAGCGCCTCGTCGAAACCGCCCGCGTCCAGCAGGGCGGCCTGCGCCGAACGCTCGGCCCGCACTGCGGCGCGCTGGGCCGGGGTCGTGTCGGGAACCGGGCGCACCTCGGTTTCGGCGGTGATCCCCAGCATTGCCTGCAGCAGGGGCGATCCGTAGATGCCGAAGAACGCCTGTTCGGCCATGTCGTCCCGCAGCCTGCGATAGCCGTCAAGGGCGGCGGTGATCTGGTCGGACAGCCGCTGCTGCGCCGCCAGCAACGGGTTGTCGGCGGCGGCGGGTTTGCGGGTGGCGGCGGCCTCGGCGGCCATCACCTTGACGGCGGCCATCCACGGGTTCGCGTCGGCGAACATCGTGTAGCTGAGCCTGAGCGGGTTCATCGCCCTGGCCAGGCGGGCGCTGGCCTCGGTGGTCAGGGCGCGCACCGCCGGTTGCAGCGTGGCACGATAGAGCGCGAGGTTGAACGCCGACAGGCGCGCGACGGCGGCGAAGGCGCGGTCATCCTCGGGGCTGTTGCGCCCCAGCGCGCGGATGTCATCCACCGTGCGCGCCTCGAAGGTCGAGATCCAGTTGTCG